>JAPYWT010000038.1 GCA_028276215.1 Thermoflexus sp.
CAGGGGCACTCCTGCTCGTTCCGTGAGGGGGAGTCGCTCCAGGCCGGGGAGGAAATAGGGGGCGGCCAGGGCGATGCCGATTCCACCGGCCAGGGCCAGCCGGCCCAACCGCCGCAGGCCCTCGGGCCAGCCTCCCTCCGCAGCCTGCCAGAGAGCATATAACCCGACGGCGATGGCCCCGTAGAGCGACGCCTGTCCGTGGCCAGCCAGCAGGAGCATTGCCACCAGGAACGCTCCAGCGGCAACCGCCCGCCGCCGACGGGCTGCCCAGTCCACTCCCAGAAAGGCCCAGGGCAGCCAGGCCATCACATCGTTGAACTGGGGATGGCCCAGGTGGACGATGAACGGGTCCGAAAACATATAGGCCACCGCCCCCGTCAGCGCAGCAGCCCGCCCCAGACGCCAGAGGGGAGAACGGCGCAGATACAGGTAGAGGCCGGTTCCCGCCAGCCACAGGGAGAAGGCCCCCCGCAGAAGCACCAGCCCCTCCGGGATCGGATCGGTCAGGAACAGGGGCCAGTTGATGGGGTTCAGAAGGCCATACTGCCCCTCCGCCAGAATGGGGTCGCCGCCCATCATCCGGTTGTCCCAGAGAGGGAAGATACCCCGATGCACCCATTCGGCGACGAAGGACCAGACCGGATAGAGTTGGCCCCACAGGTCACCGCTTCCTTTCGGGAAGCGGTATCCGGCGACCCAGAGGGGCCAGAAGAAGAGGGCGACTGCAGCGGTCAGGAAAAGGACTGCGGGCCCTTCCCAACGCAAGACCCTGCAAATTTTGTACTGCCTGACCAGTCGGTCAAAGCAGAGGAGAAATGTTGATGTCAACGTTCTACCGCCTGCCGTAAATTTGGGCAAAGTACCGCTTGGAGCGGTTGTAGGTGCGCTCCGCCTCCGGCGGGAAGACGCACCCCGGCAATTCGTCGTGGCTCAGGTGGTAGGCGATGCACTCGCAGCAGAGCCCCTTGCGGGGGCAGGGCTCATAAGTGCAGGTGCAGCGGGTCAGGTTGCGCTCCTGTTTGCATTCCATCTCGCCTTCCTCCTACGGAATCCATATGGTGGTTAGGTGGAGACGGTTGTCTGTTGCATCCCCGGCGACCACAGGAATTCGCTCCAGACTGGGTACAGAATACAACCCGCAGTAAATCTCGTAGGGGCCGGGAGGAGCATCGCCGGGGATTGGTAAGGTGGTCAAAAGGATCAGCCAATCCCCTTCGCGCCAGTATGGGCTGCTGACTCCGGGCCCATCCATCTGTGAAATGAAAACCGCCTCGGGGGAGAAGAGGTGGAAAAAGAAATAGTCCCAGTTGAGAGGGCGTTCGGCCCGCACTTTCCAGAAAGTTGTCAGAGCAAGGTTGTCCCCACGAACTGCTCTCTCTATCTGATAACCCCATAACTGCAGGCCGTTGGCCCACTCAGCGATTGGCCTGGAGGAACCTCCGGTGAAAGACCAGGCCTGAGTAGTGACGTAGAATTTCCACACCCCACACGGGCTGACGTCCAGAAGGCGCAAAGGATAGCCAATTCTATCCAGCATTGCCAATGTCCGTATATCCTCTCCTGCAACAAAATAGAGGGTGGGGGCAGCAGGCACCGACAGGCCGTTCCCCAGACGGGTGAAGCGGACGGAGATGTGGGGTGGAAGAAACGCATTTATAAAACCGAAGGTGGAATAGGATGCATCTATCCCATCGCTAAGGATGACCAAATCGCGAATAGAGGAACGGTCCAGTTCAGCCCTGATGGTATTCACCGCTGCTCGGACGTGTTGTTCTTGGAAACAGGTTTGACTCTGTTCCTGACGGAGAACTGCGTTAGAGACGAAAAGGGACCATCCGGAGAGACTTGCGAAGATAAGCACCAGTCCACCAACGCCGATGATGGGCCCTATCTGGCGGAGTCTAGAGAACCGCGGAGAAATCAACCGATGCAGGGCCACCCCCACATCCGTCAGGGCCGAGGCCATTGCCAGATAAGCCGCGGGATACAGAAACAACAGGTAATGGTGTTGCAGATAGTGGGTGTGGCGAATCAAGGCAACCAGAGGACCGGCGATCCACAAAAAAAGGACAATCCGGGCTGCCTGAGCTGAGGAGATAGAACCCTGTCGGGCCTTGGGGAGACATCGCAGAGTGAGAATTCCCAGCCAGACCAGGCTGAACCATAGCCATCCTCGCAGCAAGTTTTCCACTGCTTTCCAGATACCTGTGGCCAGAAACAACCCTCGGGCACTGACCAGGTCTCCTGCAAGGAGAAAAGGCGAGAGATTGACTTTAGCGGTTTCTCCTGATGCTGTGCCAGTAAGAAGTAGCCAGAGGGTCGGCTGAGAGAGGGCGTACGGTAGGAAAGAAAGGGCAACCAGAAGAAGGCTTACTGCAAAGCCTTTAAACCTTACCTGTCTATAGAAAAATAGCCAGGTTGTCCCTATGCTGATCAGTAAGGCCATGGAGGCCAGGTGAGAGTGAAATACGCCCATCAGCGTGCAGGCGACTCCAATCCAAATCAAGAAACGTCTGTTCCCAGAAATGGCCTCGGTCAGCAGCCACAGAGCCAATGTGGCGAAGAAGGGAATCATCACTGGATTCCAGATCAGCCGAGAAAAGTGGACTGACCAGGGACTGGCGGCATATAGGGACAAGAAGATTAGGGCAGGTGCTCTTCCCAAAAAGCGGCGCGCAAACAGGTAACTTATCCCAACACTGATGCTGTTCAGGAGTGCTGTCAGATAAGCAGCACTCAGAATTTGGTGGGTGAGCGCAAGAGGGATTGCATAAAGGTAAACAGGAAGGGCTGGATGGGCCATACCTGCGGATGACTGGTTGGCCACGCGAAGGAACCTTCTCCCGCTGCCGATGTCCATGGCCAGTTTTAATAAGGTGGACTGGTCCGGGCTCATCCAGGTGGTTTCCATATGGACGAAGCGAAAATAGAGGGCAACCCCCAGGGCGGTCAGCAGAGCCAGAACTTCCGGGAAAGACCAGGCGCTGAAACGGGGTGTTTCCTCGAGGTTCCTTGTGGTCATTGGCAAAACCCTATCACCACCTCATACAGCACCCGGACGCCGAAGGCCAGGCCGTCCACCGATACCCGTTCGTTGTGGCCGTGAATCATCTGCATGAAGTCCATCTCCGGCGGCAACTGGATGGGGGTGAAGCCGTAGCAGGGGATGCCGACCCGCGCCAGATGTTTGGCGTCGGTCCCGCCGGTGACCATCATCGGCACCACCGCCACCGCCTCGGGGTCGTGCCGCCGCAGCCCCTCCGCCATCGCCGCAAAGAGCGGGGTCCGGGAGTCCGCCGCTACCGGCGGCGCGACCATGATGGGCTCAAACTCAAACCCGTCCCCGACGACCGCCCGCACCTCCGCCAGGAAGGAATCCAGGTTCTGCCCGGGGAGAATCCGCCCGTCCAGTTCTGCCTCCGCCTCCGACGGGATGACGTTGGTCTTGCTCCCGGCCCGCAGGACGGTCGGGGAGACGGTGTTGTGCAGCAGCGCGTGGAAATAGTGCACCTGCTGCGGGTCCCGGATGACCCGGCGCAGGACGAAGGCGCTCAGCGTCGGGTTGAGGATGCCCCGCAGGACCGCGCCGCGCGCTCCGCCCAGCGCGGCGGCCATTCCCTCCACCATTCCGGCGACCGCGTCGGTGCGGTGGAAGGGGAGGGACGCCCGCCCCAGTTTCGCCACGGCCTCCGCCAGTTTGACCACGGCGTTATCCCGATGGGGGACGGAGCCATGCCCCGGCGTCCCCCGGGCCCGCATCCGCACCCAGCAGATGCCCTTCTCCGCCGTCTGACAGAGATAGATGCGCTTCGCGCCCAGGCCGAGGGGAAAGCCGCCGAACTCCGTCAGCGCATATTCGGCCCGGATTTTCTCCAGATGATGGTCTATCAGGTACCCGATGCCGTAGACACCGCCGGCCTCCTCGTCGGCGGTGGCGGCGAAGATGACGTCCCGCTTCAGGGGCAGTTTCTGGCGGGCCAGAAGGAGCATCGTCGCCAGTTGCATCGCGGTGGCGAACTTCATATCCAGCGCCCCGCGCCCCCAGACGTAACCGTCCACCAACTCGCCGCCGAAGGGGTCGTGGTCCCACTTCTCCGGCTCCGCGGGCACCACGTCCAGGTGGGAGAGGAGCAACAGCGGCGGGGCTTCGCCGCTCCCCCGGTAACGGGCGACGACGTTCCCCCGCCCCGGCGCGGATTCCAGCACTACCGGGTCGTATCCCTCGGCGGAGAGGACTTCCGCCAGATACTCCGCCGCCGGTTTTTCGTTCCCCGGCGGGTTGACGGTGGGGATACGGATGAGGGCCTGCAGGTGACGGACGGCCTCATCGGTGATGTCGGTCCACTGGATGGTCATTGGGGTTCCCCCAAATGGAGATTCGGATTATCAGCGATCAGTCCTTCCGCACGGGCGGCAGAGACAAGACGATTGTCAGCGGAGAGGAATGTCAGCGGGGATAAAGCCGTAAGACGCAGTGCCTGGTTCGCCAGCAAGGCTGAGGCCAATTGCAGCGCGTCGTAGGCCCGCAGGGGATGACGGTCTACCAGGTCCATAGCCAGGGCGCTGACCTCTGTGCTCACTTCTATCAAACTGTACCGGGTCAATGCATCGTAACGGAGAGCCTGTAGCGCGTCTGCGTAGTCGGGGAGAGACAGATACCCTTCACGGCGACGGCGGGCAATAGCACTGGCAACTTCTACCAGAGTAATGCGCGACGTTAAGAGCAGATGGCCGGTTTCCGGAATCGTGATGGACTGTAGCCAGGCACTCCCGGTTTCCGCCACGTAAAGTTTCACCAAAGCGCTGGCATCCAGGTAATACGTGGACATTTTCAGCCCCGATCTTCAATAATGAGATCAGAGAGAGGACCTGCGGCCCCTAAAGTTTGGGCCAGTTCCCGACGGCGCTGTTCAGATACAGGCAGTACGTCCGGGCGAGACGGGCCCGGCTGTACCAGACCCGCAGCGATCAGGGCACGGAGAGCGCGAGTGGCCTCATCTGGCACTTCCGCTTCTGCAGATTCCAGAATCCGCAAGTGGACGGTTTCCCCTTCATTCAGGACGAGCCTGGTAAGGGGGTACAGAGCGCCTTTTTTGTATACGGCTGCAATAATAGGGCCCATTTCCCGGCTCCTTATTTGTGACTTGCCCGAAGGGCTTTTCAATCATAGCACATGCAACCCGATGAGGCAAGCGGGGCCGCGCCGCTTGTAGGACAACTGCGAGCAGTTGTCCTACAATGGACAAGCGTCCCTCACGGCCGGAAGACGGCGACTTTGTGCCCGCCCGCGTCGGTCACGTAGAGGGTGCCGTCGGGGGCCAGGGCAATGCCCATGGGCAGGGCGAAGGACGCGGGGTCAAACCCGAACTGGCCGAAACTGTAGAGGTACTCCCCCTCCGAACTGAAGACCAGCACCCGGTAGTGGCCGGGATCGGTCACATACACCCGACCGCTGGAATCCACCGCCAGATAGGGCTTCTCCTCTGCCATGGGGTTGTTCCAGCCGATAATGGGCCACTCCCGGATGGGCTTCCCCAGCGGGTCCAGCACCTGGACCCGGTAGTTCCAGGTGTCGGCGACGTAGAGGTTGCCGTCCGGGCCCACGGCGATGCCCACGGGCTCGCTCAGTTGGCCGGGCGACGACCCCGGCGTGCCCCACATCCGCAGGAAGGCCCCGTCGGCGGTGAAGACCTGCACCCGCTTGTTGCCGGTGTCGGTGACGTAGACCGTGCCGTCGGGCGCGACCGCCACCCCGCGCGGGCCGTAGAAAGCCCCCGGCCGCAGGTCCGCCCCGTAGTTGCTGGAGAAGCCCCACTGGGCCAGAAACTCCCCGTCCGGGGAGAACTTCTGCACCCGGTGGGCCCAGAGGTCGGCCACGTAGACCGCGCCGTCGGGCCCCACGGCCACCCCCCACGGCTCGCAGAAGGTCCCCGGCGGCGGGGTCTGCTCCGGACACCCCCCGAAAGTGCCCCACGCGGTCACCCACTGCCCGTCGGCGGTGAACTTCTGGATGCGGTGGTTGCCCGAATCGGCCACGTAGACGGAGCCGTCGGGCCCTACGGCAATGCCGCGCGGCCGCAGGAACTGGCCCGCCCCGCTCCCCTCCGAGCCCCAGGTCCGGACCGGCGCCAGCGCCCGCCACCCCGCGGCGTACGGGTCAGCCTCCGTCGTCGGCTGTTCTTTCGGCTGCGGCCCCAGCGAGTACTCCCAGAGCCGGTCCACTACGTCCTTGCGGATGTAGAGGCGAAAGTCCCCCCGCAGGGGCCAGTTCTCCGGGACGTGCTTCCCGCCAGTGATTTCGTCGTAAAGGGTGTAGTCCATATCGTAGAAAATCCGCCAGAGGGCCAGCCGCTTCCGCCCGTCCGTCAGCCACTCCCGGAGTTTCGCCCAGGTGAGTTGCCGGTAGTCTTCCATGGGCCACCAGAGGAAGAAATAATCAAAGCGGACGTAGTCGTCCCCCACGTACGGCTCCACCACGCCCCACTGCTCCCGCCCGGCGATGATGACCGTCGCGAGCACCTGGTCGCGGGAGGGCTTGTCGGGATAGTAGCGCGCGTTGGGGTAATCCCGCAGGTACCAGATGAAGGGCCAGGAGCCGTCGGGGCCGTAGGCGACGTCTATCCGGTACGGCCCCCCGGCGACGCGCAGGGAGAGTTGCTCTATCTGCTGCATCGCCGTGCGGACGTCGGGCCCCTCGTGGGCATAGACCAGGAACTCGGCGGGGCGGTCAAAGTTGACGAAGTTGAGCCGGTGAGCAATGCGAATTGTGAGCAGCGAGAGCACCAGGAAGAGGGTCAGCACGGCCAGGAGGAGGCCGTTTTTCAGGCCGACGCGTGCCCAGAGCCAGCCCACCGCGCCGCCCACGGCCAGAATGCCCACCAGCCCGCCCAGGAGGTTGCCCAGGCGGAGCAAGTCGTCCAGGGTGTCGGTGGCGACGGGCCCCCGCGCGGCGGCGACCGTCGTCGCCAGCGCCGCGGCCAGCGCGGGGAGCAGGAGGGGGATGAGCCAGCCGTACCGTTTCCACACTGTCCCCCAGTCCACCGCCTCCACGACCTGTCCCACCAGCCAGCCCGAAAGCAGGGCCATGGGGAGGGTGAGGTGGACCGTCAGCCAGGGCATCTTCTCCCCGGCGTAGGAGTAGCCGAACCAGGAGAGAAACGACCAAATGACCAATGAGCCAATGACCAATGAGCCAATCCCCGATGGATGGGTGGAAGGCGTGCGGCGGCGGAAGGTGGTCCAGAGAGCACGGATGGGCAGGAAAAGGGTCGCAGCAATGAAGCCCAGCAGGGGGAGGAAGTCGTACATCGGGAGGATGACCAGGTAGTAGAACCAGGGCTGACCGCCCCGCTGGACCTCTTGCTGTTCCAGCCAGTAGCCCAGGGAGCCCACCCAGCCGGTGGCGATGCCGCCGCCGTTGGTGAAGACGGTGGTGAAGAAGACCAGGAAGATGCCGGTGTGGATGACGGCCGCGATGGGCCAGCGGCGCCGGTCCCAGAGGAGGCCCAGGGCGACTGCTGCCGCGAGGGTCAGCGTCAGGATGGCCCCGGAGTAGTAGATGGCGGGGGGATTGTAGTTCACCGGCTTCAACTGGGCAAGGTGGGCCCAGAAGGGGACGCTCCCCAGGTTGGGATAACGCTCCACCAGCCGTGCCCCCAGCCAGGCCGCGCCGTGGATGGGCAGCGGGCTCAGGAACGGCAGGGTGAGGGTGCCGATGAGGAAGATCAGGTCCAGGGCGCGGTACTCCGTCCGGCGGGGCCAGAGGCCGTAGACCAGGGCGGCCGCGCCGACCAGGAGGGAGAGGACGGCCAGCCCGCCACCCAGTCGGGTCCAGAGGGGGAGTGGAGCCAGGGGGGCTCCCTCCGGGCGGGCGCGCAGGGCCAGCCCTACAGCCAGCACCAGTAACCCCACCGCCAGCCCGATCAGCGCGCCGATGAAGGCCATTTCGGCCCCCCGTCGGTCCCAGGGCTGGCTCATGGCCTGGACCACCAGCAGGCCGACCAGGATGAGGCCGAAGATGGCCGTGTAGATGAAGGCGACCTCTTTGGTGGCGAACATCAGGGAGAGCGCGGCGGCCAGGAGGTAGAGGTGGCGGTCCCGGCCCTCCTCCAGGTAGCGGAAGACCGCCCAGAAGGTGAGGGTCGCCCAGAGCGCGGTGGGGATGTCGTGGCGGATGTAGCGGGAGTAGTAGGAGATGGAGGGGGAGATGAGGAGCAGGAAGGACGCGGCCAGCGCGCCCCACCGTCCCAGCCAGCGGCGCAGGAGGTACGGGAAGGCCACCAGGACGGTGCCCATAATGGCGATGGGCAGCCGGGCCGTGAAGTCGCTATCGCCGAAGAGGAAGTAGGCCAGGGCGACCAGATGGAAGTCCAGCGGCCCGTGCATCATCGGGTTGTGCTGGAACCCCAGCCCGGCGTAGAGGTCCCAGGAGAACTTGCAGTGCAGGCTCTCGTCGTGGCTCTGGACCCGGTACCCCAGCATTACCAGCCGGGAGGCCAGGCAAATCAGGACGATGAGCAGGTAGAGCCCCTGCTCGCGGGTGACCGGAATCCCCGTCAGGATGGGACGGTCCAGCCAGGATTTCGGTTCGGGTTGGCTCATTGGGCAAACTCCGTTTTTTACCACGAAGGTAATTACCTACCACAAAGGGCACAAAGGACTCACAAAGGACACAAAGAGATAAAATGACTCCACTGCAAAAAGGGTTCTTTATCGCAGAGACCGCAGAGTACGCAGAGCAATAAAATCTCTGCGCTCTCCGCGTTCTCTGCGATGAGTTTTTGCAGTGAACTCATAAAATATCATCCTTCGTGCCCTTTGTGCGGCCTTCGTGTCCTTCGTGGTTTTTACAGAACGGCTCTCCGATTTTAGCCCCTGTAGCGCAGGCCGCCAGGCCTGCATGCAGGCTAACAGCCTGCGCTACGTTGCTGCGTACTCTGCATCTCGGCGGCAAGACGGCCTTCCGGGCGGCACAGGCGGCGCACTTCGGCAGGAATCTCTTCTTCTGCGACGACGGTCAGAACGTCACCGGGGAGGAGGACGGTATCACCGCGCGGGATCAGGATGCGGTTCCCCCGCCGGACGGCCGCGATCAGGCAACCCCGCGGCCAGTTGATTTCGCGGACGGGCCGCCCCATGCAGGGAGCGCCCGGCTGCACCCGGATTTCCTCCACATGGGTTCCGCTGACGGCGCCCAGGCGCACCTCCTGAGCCTGGTGGTGCAGAGCCGTCCGGCGAGCCAGCGCGATGTTGTAGGCGCGGGTGACGTCCACCCGCCGCAGCAGGCCCAGCAGGCGCCGGGGATCCCGGCGGTCCACCACAGGGAGCCGGCCCACGTCCCGCTCGCTCATCCGGCGCAGCGCCATATCCAGGGTCTCGTCGGGGTAGGTGACCACCAACTGGCGCGTGCAAATGTCCCCCACTTTCCGGGCCGGGATGCCCCGCGCGTGGGCCGTCTCCACGTCCTCCAGCGTCAGCATTCCACAGAGTTCCCCGGCGTCGTTCACCACCGGCAGCCCATGGACGCGCATCCGGGCCATTCGGTCCAGCGCGACGCGCAACTCCTCCGACTCCCGCAGCGGTTCCACGTCCTTCTGCATCACTTCGCCGACGGTGAGCATGCTCAGCACTTCCACATCGCGGCCGCGCTCAATGCGGATGCCGCGCCGGGTCAGTTCCACCGTGTACACCGAATCGGGCTGAAGTTGTTGGGAAAGGAATATGCTGATGGGGACGGCGAACAGCAGGGGGAGGATGATGCGGACATCCCCGGTCATCTCAAAGGCCAGCAGGGCCGCGGTGAGGGGGGCGCGAATGGCCCCGCCCAGTACGGCCGCCATGCCCACCAGGGCGAAGGCCGGCGGAGTCAGCCCCAGGCCGGGGAAGAGGTCCCGGCAGAGGGTGCCATAGGCCCCGCCCAGCATCGCGCCCAGGAAAAGTGCCGGCGCGAAGACGCCTCCCATAAACCCGCCCCCGATGCTCGTGGGGGTCAGGATCAACTTGGCGGCCAGAAGCGCCACCAGGAACATGGCTGACATCGGTTCGCCCCGCAGCACCTGCTCTACGGTCTCGTACCCCACTCCCATGGCCTGGGGGAGAACGATGCCTGCTGCTCCCACGGCCAGCCCGGCGACGGCGGGCTTGAGCCAGCGGGGCGCGGCCCAGCGGGCAAAACCGTCCCGCAAAAGAAAAAGCAGGCGGATGTAGGCCGCTGAGAGGAGTCCGGCCAGAAGCCCCAGGCCGAAGTAGAAGGGGAGTTCCCTGGCCGACCGGAAGGGATAGGGTGGAACGGCGAAGGCCGGCTGGGGGCCGGAGATGCTCTGGGTGAGGACGGCCGACGCAACGGCGGCGAGGAGAATGAAGCCCAGGGCAACGCCGCTGATGTCGCCCAGAAGGATTTCCAGTGCGAAGAAGACGCCCGCGATGGGAGCGTTGAACGCGGCGGCGATCCCTGCGGCGGCCCCCGCCCCCACCAGGGTCCGGATGTACTCGTCGGAGAGGCGCAGGCGCTGGCCTGCCATAGAGCCCAGGCCGGCACCGATCTGGACGGAGGGGTCCTCCGGGCCGACGGCGGCACCGCTACCGATGGAGAGGGCCGCCAGCAGCGCCTTGAGGGGAACCCGCCAGTAGCGCAGACGTCCTCCGGCCAGGGCAACGGCCTCTATGATTCCGGCCACGCCGTGGTACCGTTCCTCCCCCAGGAGGAAGTGAACGGCCAGTCCGACCAGCAGGCCGCCGAGGACGGGCGTCAGGAGGACGGACCCCGGCCCCAGCCAGGGGCGGAGGGCCTCCCCGCTGGCCTGTGCGCCCAGCCGGACCAGCCCGATGGTCTGTTTGAAGAGCCAGACGCCTCCGGCGGTGGCCAGTCCCAGCAGAAACGCCGCGATGCCCACGGTCAGAGGGACCGGCAGCGACCAGGCCTGCCACCTTTGGCGAAGAGCAAGGATGATATTCGGCATAAGGCCATACTTGTAGGATAACTGCTCGCCGTTGTCCTGCAAACCCCTATGGATTCCTGGATGTTGAGGTGGTGAGGTCCTCCCGCACCCAGAGGACGACCTGGTCGGCGGGCGGTGGTGGGGAGGG
>JAPYWT010000039.1 GCA_028276215.1 Thermoflexus sp.
AAAGAATAGATTCTCCCGATAGACCAGCGTCTCCACCCGCTCTGGGCCGATTTCGCTGAACGAATCCACCTCCCGCTCCTGGGTGACGTAGGGGGCCAGGAGGTCCCGCTGGTGCAGCCAGAGGGGCTTATTGAGCACCCGCAGTTCACGGGCCGGCTCGTTGAACGGGTGGATAAACCTTCGGTCCCTCAGGATGATCTTGCGCATACCCGTCTGCCCTGCCTGCAGGGTAAATCCGGCGCTACCCAACTGTGCAGGATAAATCCTGCGCTACGGCAGGATAAATCCTGCGCTACCCAATTGTGCAGGATAAATCCTGCGCTACGGCAGGATAAATCCTGCGCTACAACTGCAACTGCCTGAGCGGTGATAAAATCGCCAGTTGTCCGTGGTCTGTCGTCCGTCGTCTGTGGTCCGTCGTCCGTCGTCTGTGGTCTGTGGTCTGTCGTCTGTGGTCTGTGGTCCGTCGTCCGTCGTCTATCCCCCCAGTTCTATCTCCATCTCGCAGCGGGGGCCGCCCGCCGCCGCACAGACCACCTCCGTGACTTTGACGGAGTCCTTGCCGGTCGCCCACTGAACCGTCTCCTGAAGCAGGCCGGCCAGCAGATGGCAACAGGGAGAAGAGGACGTCCGTCCCTGGCACACTCCACAGCGCTCTACCACCCAGAGGAGACGGTCGCCTTGCTTCTGGACCTGGATGTTCCCGTCAGCGAACCGGTTGAATACCTCTGCCACGGTCTCCAGACCAATTCGGGCCCGGGTCCGGGTCGGGAGGAGGGGAAATAGTAAGTCCGCCAGGTCTATCAGAAAGCCGAATCCCGGCATCCCCAGGCGAAAGCAGGCGCGCCCGGTCTGGAAGGCCAGTTCTCGTCCCTTCCCCACTCCGTACATTTCCTCCAGGGCGGCCATCAGCCGGGGGATCAGGTTCACCGGGAACCCCCTCTCCAGATTGTCGGCCGGGTAGGCCGCCAGATGGCGGAGGCCGGCGCGACCCAGCACGGCCTGGAAGCCGGGAGTGCCCAGCGATTGCTCCAGCGCCATCAGGAGAAAACGCCCGAACCGGTTGGGGATATGAGTTTCTTCTATCACCGGTCCAGAAACTCTCTCAGGGTTTGATGGAACCGTTCCGGCTCGTCCAGCATCGGGAAGTGGCCGGAATGCTCAAAGTACACGACCTGGGCCAGAGGAACCCCGTTGGCGAGGATTTCCCCCTGGTTGGGATTTACGATGCGGTCATTCCGGCCATAGATGCCCAGTACCGGGATTTTGATCTCCCGCAGGCGGGGGCGCAGGTCGGTATGGCGGAGAGAAGCGATGCTGTAGTGAAAGGATTCCAGTGTCGTACGGGAAAGGTCCTGCTGAAACATCTCCGACCAGCGCCGCCAGTCGCGGGTGAGGAAGGGGGAAGCCAGACGGACTCCCAGGGGCAAGGCCCCCGGAATGCTGTAGGCCAGGGCGGCCAGGGGCTTCTTCGCAGCCAGTTTCAACATCAGCGCCAGGCCATCTCCGGTGATGGGGGAACCAACCATCGCCACCCGCTGGACCCGTTCCGGGTGGGCCAGCGCCAGGCTCAGGGAGACCGTACCGCCCATGGAGTGTCCCATTACCCGCGCCCGATAGATGCCCAACTGGTCCATAAACTGGGCCACCATTTCCACGTAATCCGTCACCTTGAATTGCAGTCCCTTCTTCCCCGACTCGCCAAAGCCCCAGAAATCCAGCGCGTAGGTCTTATATCCATCGGCCAGCACCTCCATCGTGCTCAGCCAGTAGTTCCATGAGCCCAACCAGCAGTGGAGGAGAATGACCGGCTGACCCCGACCGTATGTCTCATAATGGATGACTCCCCGATCTGTGACGATGGAACTCATTGTCTTTCTCCTCGGGTATGGTCACCCCTGTTATCTTATCACAAAACCAGCACCTTCCCCACAACAATGTGTTGCAAGTAGGTTAAGAGGAGGTTACAGTTTCCTTCGGCTTTATATAAGTAAAAGCGGACACCGGTGGCCGTGGTCCGAATAGACCGGCCCCACGGACGGCGGTGCCCGCCCCGAGATGGTCAACTACTCCCCCTCGCCGTCCATCGTCTCCAGAATAGAATACAGCAATTCCAGAAGGACGTTCTTGACACTTTCCTTATCAGTGGCAACACAGGGAAGAACTTTCACCGTCGGGTCAATCCGCAGGGCAATCCGCAGGTCCTCCGGAGACCAGGCGTCCTCCATATCCTGCTTGTTTGCGGCCACCACGTACGGCGTTGGAGCGTAGGTCCGAAATGTATCCAGAATCAGCCGGGCCTCCCGGAAGGTCTCCGGACGGGTGCTATCTACGACCACCACAAAGCCCAGCATCCCCTCCGAGAGAATCTCCCACATAAACTCAAAACGGCGCTGCCCGGGCGTACCAAACAGGTAAAGGACCAGGTCATCATCTACAGTGATCCGCCCGAAGTCCATGGCCACCGTGGTTTCTTCTTTGATCCGCTCCTCGGGGCGGCTGATTTTCGCCTCGGTGGCTACTACATCTATCTCGCTGATGGAACGGATAAACTGCGTCTTGCCCGCCGCGAAGGGGCCGGTCACTACCATTTTCACGATCTGCATTTACAACTCCCGGATGCGGTCTATCAGTCGTTGGACGATGCTGCGTTTGACGGCCGGGCGTCGTTGCATGGGCGGTACCCCAACAGGAGCAGGAACACCGGGTGGCGGTTTGACTTCCGCACCCTCCGGTGGAACCAATTCCACCAATCCGGCCTGAAGCAGTCCGTAGACGATGCGCCGAATCTGGAAATCGCTCATGTGATTGTACTGAGCGATCTGGCGGATGGTGTTGCGGGGGTTGATAAACGAAACGACCCTCCACTCCTCCACCGTCAGATTGATGGTCCGCAGGCGCGCATCGGGACGGTCGGTAAAGCGGAGGGCCATGTCCAGATTGGGCAATTCCTCTTGAAGCCGCTCCCACTCCCGGAGACGGCGGCTGCCTTCCATAATCACGTTCTCCAGGTCAATGGAGACCGTGATGCGCCCTTCTACCGGAAGGACGTTGGGCTCAAAGCGGAACGTTCCCTCCGGCCAGGTGAACAGTTTGTAGACGACCTCCAGGACGTGATTGCGGACACTATCCACAATGTCCTTCTGGGTGACGTAACCCGCGTTGCTCAGCAACACGCCCAGTTCCCGGTCGTCTTTGATGTCCGAACGGGCCCGGATGGTGCGGGCCAGTTCATCGGTGATTTTCCCCGCTCGCTGGAGGATGGAAACCAGACGGTCATCCTGCCCATCCAGGCTGGCGTAGATGAGTTTGCCTTCGCGAAAGTAGAAGCGAGCCTGGTCTTGCGGCGTCTCTACCGCCAGAGTGCCTGTCTTGCGCGCCAGATTGATGAGATGGAGTAACTGGGTGGCGCTAAAATCTTGCAGGTTCCCTTTCAGTGCCATATACCCTGCCTGCCCTTGAGGTAAACGACAGACGATAGATGCCGAGTGGCGACCCTATTATACCTTTTCCTGATAACAAGTCAACCGCTTTTGTGTAACAGGAGTGTTTCAATTTGCTTCTATTCCCACTCAATCGTCGCCGGAGGCTTGGAGGTGATGTCGTAGACGACCCGGTTCACCCCGGCGACCTCGTTGACAATGCGGTTGCTGATGCGGGCCAGCAGGTCGGGGTCCAGCCGGGCCCAGTCGGCGGTCATAAAGTCCTCGGTGGTGACCACCCGCAGGGCCACGACCTCTTCGTAGGTCCGCTGGTCGCCCATCACGCCCACGCTGCGGACCGGCAGGAGGACGGCGAAGGCCTGCTGGGTGGCCCGCAGCAGGCCCGCCCGGCCCAGTTCCTCCTGCAGGATGGCGTCGGCGGCGCGCAGGGTCTCCAGCCGCTCCCACGTCACCGGGCCGAGGACCCGCACCGCCAGCCCCGGCCCCGGGAACGGCTGCCGCCAGACCACCTCCGGCGGCAACCCCAGCACCTCCCCCACCGCGCGGACTTCGTCTTTGAAGAGATACCGCAACGGCTCTATCAGCCGCAACTGCATCCGCTCCGGCAGCCCGCCCACGTTGTGGTGGGTCTTGATCCGGCGGGCCCCGGGCCGGTCCGGCGCCGCCGATTCAATGACGTCCGGGTAGAGGGTGCCCTGGGCCAGAAAATCCACCCGCCCCACCTTTTCTGCCTCCCGCTCAAAGACCCGGATGAATTTCTCTCCCACGATGTGCCGCTTCGCCTCCGGGTCGGTCACTCCCTCCAGCGCGGCCAGAAATTCTTCGGTGGCGTCCACTGCCACGAGTGGCATCCCTAATCCGTCCCGGAACGTGCGCACCACCTGCTCCGGCTCCCCCCGGCGCATCAGGCCGGTGTTGACGAAGATACAGGTCAGGCGGTCGCCGACGGCCCGGTAGACCAGGGTGGCGGTGACGGCGGAGTCCACGCCGCCGCTGAGGGCACAGAGAACCCGCCCGTCCCCCACACGGGCGCGGATGTCGGCAACGGCCTCTTCTATGAACGTCGCGGGGGTCCAGGTGGGCGCGCAACCGCAGACGTCGGTGGCGAACCGGCGGAGAATCTCCCGTCCGGCGGGGGTGTGGACCACCTCGGGATGGAACTGGACGCCGTAGAGGTGGCGCTGGAGGTCGCCCATGGCGGCGATGGGGGAGTTGGGGCTGCGGGCCAGGGGGATGAAGCCCGGCGGCAGTTCCTCCACCCGGTCGCCGTGGCTCATCCAGACCTGGGGCTGGGCCTCCAACGGGGCCAGCAACGGAACCGGCTGCAGGAGTTCCACCGGGGCCGGCCCGTATTCCCGCTCGGGGGCCCGCCGGACCCGTCCGCCCAGCGCGTGGGCCAGGAGTTGCATCCCGTAGCAGATGCCCAGGACAGGGCGGCCGCTCTCCAGGACGTAGGCCGGCAGGGTCGGCGCTCCGGGCTCGTAGACGCTGGCCGGGCCGCCGGAGAGGATGAAGCCGCGCGGCCCCAGCGCCATCACCCGTTCGGCGGGGGCATCCCAGGGGAACAGTTCGCAGTAGACCTGCGCCTCCCGCACCCGCCGGGCGATGAGTTGGGTGGTCTGAGAGCCGTAGTCCAGGACGACGACGGTGTCGTGAAATTCAGTCGGCGACGTGGATTCGCCCATCCCGCATTTCGGTAATGGTGACCAGCGCCTCTATGGGGACGCCCAGGGGGGCCAGGACGTCGCGGCCGCCCTCAAACCGTTTCTCTATCAGGACGCCGATGCCGACGACCTCCCCGCCGGCCTTCTGGACCAGCCGGACCAGCGCGGCGATGGTCAGGCCGGTCGCCAGGAAGTCGTCTATGATGAGCACCCGGTCGCCCGGCCCCAGGTACTCCGGGGAGACCATCAGCAGGACCTCCAGCCCCTTGGTGTGGGACGGGGCGCTCTCCACGTAGACCGGCTCCATCATCGTGATGGGCTTCCGTTTCCGGGCATAGATGACCGGGATTCCCAGCGCCAGCCCGGCGGCCAGGGCCGGCGCGATGCCGGAAATCTCCGCCGTCAAAATCTTATTGGCCCCCACTCCCCGGAAGCGGCGGGCCAGTTCCTCCCCGGCCCGTTGCATCAGCCCCGGGTCTATCTGGTGGTTGATGAACCCGTCCACCTTGAGGATGCCGTTCCCCAGGTCCCGCCCTTCGGCCAGAATGCGGCGCTTCAATTCCTCCATGCTATCCCCCCAGAGCATTCATCAGGTCGCGCATGTGCATCAACTGGTGGCCGTAAATGGCATTGATGAAGGTCTCCAGGTTGACCTCGCCCAGGGCCGGGTGTCGGCCCACCCGGTCCAGGTCCTCATCGGTCAGCGTGGCGACCCATTCCAGGGTCCGCTGACGGGCGGCCTTCAGGTCCGCCAACAGTTGCTCCGGCGGGATGCCCGCCAGCCGCCGGTACTCGGCCTCGTTGTAGGCATTGTAGTCAAACCCTTCCGGCGCGCCCGGCCCTCCGGCGGCGATGTCCTGGGCCAACTGCCTCAGCCCCTCCTCGGAGGAGACGAAGTGGGCCAGGAGGTCCCGCACGGTCCAGGGGTACGGCTGTTCGTAGAGGACGGCCTCCCACTGACCCGGCTGGATGGAACTGAAGATGGCCAGAGTTTTCTCTATCCCCCTTTGCAGTCTCTCTTTCAGTGCTTCTACTCTTTCTGTCATCGGTGCCTCCTTGAGTTAACTGGAAACGGCCCTGACCAGGCGAGAGAGCCCCTCCGTCAGTCCGACGGTGGGCCGCCAGCCCAGGACGGCCTGGGCCCGGCGGGGGTCTCCAGCAGAACGGCGGATTTCCCCGGCGCGGGGTGGAGCGAACTCCGGCTCCAGATGGGTGCCCAGCGCCTGATTGAGAAGCGCAACCAGTTGCAGTACGCTGGTCTCTTCGCCCCGGGCGACGTTGAACACTGCCCCGTCCACCCCGTCCCGCTCCCCCGCCCGAATCAGGGCCGCCACCACATCCCCCACATAGACGAAATCCCGCGTCTGCCGGCCATCCCCGTAGATAACCGGCGGTAATCCCTGCTGCATTCGCCCCACGAAGATGCTGATGACCCCGGAATACGGACTCCGCGGGTCCTGGCGGGGGCCGTAAATGTTGAAGAACCGCAGGACGACGGTAGACAGGCCATAGGCCGCACGGTAGGCATGGCAAAGGGCCTCTCCCGCAACTTTACTGGCGGCGTAGGGGGAAAGCGGACGAAGAGGGAGGTCCTCGCGGAGGGGAAGTTCAGAATGGTCGCCGTAGACGGCGGCGGAGGAGGCAAACAGGAAACGGGACACGCTGGCCCGGCGGGCCGCCTCCAGGAGGTTCAGCGTCCCTTCAGTGTTCACACCCATTGTCTCCTGGGGATTCTGCAAGGACCGCTCCACGGAGACAACAGCGGCCAGGTGGGCCACCACTCCCACGCCGTCTATTGCCTGTCGGACGGCCCGCGGGTCACGAACATCGCCTTCTATGACCTCTATCCGATCCCGGACGGCGGAGAGGTTTTCCCACCGGCCGGTGGAGAAATTATCCAGCACCCGCACCTGCTCGTCTCTGGCGACCAGGGCCTCCACCAGATGAGAACCGATGAAGCCGGCGCCGCCGGTGACCAGCCATCGCGCCATCCGCCTCCTTGCTGATGACTCTATGTCATTGCGAGCCGCCGAAGGCGGCGAAGCAATCTCAAGTTCCACGAATAAGAGCATTTGTGACGCCTGCGAGGAGATTGCTTCGGCGGCTACCGCCGCCTCGCAATGACTGCAGGCAGGTAATTACGGTAGTTATACAAAAAAGCCCCCCGACCAGGGAGGCCAGGGGGGTGGTACCCCCAACGGGATTTGAACCCGTGTTTCAGGCTTGAAAGGCCTGTGTCCTGACCAGGCTAGACGATGGGGGCATCTTGATGCACATTATTCTACCACAAAGCCCCCTCTCGTCAAGCGCGCCGGGCGATTGCTCCGACCCGGAGGGTTGGGAAACATTTCTGCGGCGGCGAAGCCGCCGCAGAAATGTTGCCTTCACCCTTCCCCCTCACAGGGCGGTTTACCGGGAAACCGCCCCATACCGCGCGGGCTCCTGACGGGAACGGCGCCGACGGATGGTCCGCCGCAAGAACCGTCGCAGACGCTGAATCCGCGAGAGATTTCCGGACCGCCCTCCGGCAGTATCGCCGGGAGACGCATCCGTCCATCGCCATTGTCGGGATACCGCCGTCAAAGAACTCATGGCTCCTCCAACACGCATGCGGATCAGACAGTTGAAACGAAATCACTCCTCGGGCCAGAGCCCCAGTGCGCGGACCTGCTCCGGTGTCAGAGAACCGGCCCTTCTGCCCTGCCGCGCCGATGGCCCTTCGGGAGGGGGCAAAAGACGGCTCAGTTCCTGCAAGGTGCGCCGCAGGAAGAGCCATATGACCCCCAGGCGACGCGGGGGAGGCTGGCGGTTGACCACAATTAACAGCAAGCGGCTTTGAGACGCCACTCCCACATAAATCTGGCGCTGGCTACCCTCATAGTGATGCAAACTGATGCCCGTCCCGTCTCCAAAGGAGCGTCCCAGGCGAACCGTCAGAGCCGCCTCCTCCAGAAACAGGGGAAGCAGGTCTTCCATCAGGATGTCCTCTGTGATGCCGGTCTGGGCAATCACTTCCCCCTGCCCACCAGCCAGCAAAACGCATTCCCCTCCGATGCCCCGCTGAAGGGTGGCCAGGGATTGCTGAACGGTTTCCATCCAACCTGAGGATAACTGAGAGGGAAACAGAGGCCCCTCGCTCATTCTGCACATGCTCCTCTGGCATCGGTTGATTCCGCCCTGACCGGGCGGTGATACCGCTTGTAGCGTACCACAGAATGAGCGAGTCGGGGATTGCGAAGCGGTTACGGTTTGGTTACAGGTCGTCCTCTTCCGGTTCGGCCGACTCCGGAGGTGTTCTGGGGAACGTATATCCGACCCCGCGCACATTGACGATATAGCGGGGCCGGGCAGGGTCGGGTTCCAGTTTCCGTCGCAGGCGCCGAATATGAACGCGAACGATGGCCCGGGCCCCCCATGGGTCGGTCTCATACCCCTGGGCCTGGCGAACCAGTTGCTGGGGGCTGCAGACCTGATCAGCCCGCTCCATCAGGTAGGACAGCAGTTTGAATTCGGTCGGGGTCAGGTCCACCGGTCGGTCTCCGATCCAGACCTGGTGGCGCTCCCGGTCCAATCGCACATCCTGAACTTCCAGGTACCGCTCCACCGATGAAACCGGCGGCGCGACGGCGGCATCCGGCTGCTCAATCGCCCTCAATTCCGAAAGGGTTTGCTCCAGGCGAGAGACCAGTTCTTTTCGCTGCCGTTCCTGATGCCGTTTGCTCAGGCCTTTCCGCACGCTCTCCAGAATCTGGGAGACGGGGCATGGCTTCAGGAGATAATCGTGGGCTCCCCGACGAAGCGCCTGAATGGCCGTTTCCAGTGTGCCAAACGCGGTGAGGAGGATAATCACGGTATCGGGGGAGCGCCGCTGGACGGCCTCAGTCAACTGCAGGCCATCCATGCCCGGCATCTTAATATCCAGGACCATCAGGTCAAACGGAGGGTTGCGGTCAATGACCTCCAGTGCGTCCTCACCGCTGGCCGCGATGCTCACGTCATACCCTTCCAGGCGCAGCAGTTCCGCCAGAGAAATCCGGGTTGTCGCTTCGTCATCTACCACCAGAATGCGGGGGACGCGGGTCTCCGGCATCTTCTTTCTCCTTTCAAAAACCACGAAGGACACGAAGGGCTCTTTATCGCAGAGACCGCAGAGCATTATTGAGAATCTCTGCGCTCTCCGCGTTCTCTGCGTTTTTTACGGCGGCGGGACGGGCAGGCGAACCACAAACGTCGCGCCCTGCCCCGGCTGGCTGGAGACCTCTATGGTCCCGCCATGTCGCTCCACAATGCCATAACTGATGGCCAGGCCCAGCCCTGTACCGCTGGGCTTGGTGGTGTAGAACGGTTCAAAGATGTGCGCGATCTGTTCAGCCGTCAGGCCGGGGCCGGAATCCCGAAAGGCAACCAGAACCCAACGCTGATCGTCGGTCAGCAGGGTGCCCACCCGTAACTCCCCGCCATCCGGCATTGCCTCCACCGCATTGATGATGATGTTCAGGAAAACCTGGATCAACTGATCGGGGACGCCCAGAATCAGCGGCAATTTTTCTGCAAAACGGGCAGAAATCCGAATATTTCCGTGCTGGAGCCGCTTGTCGGCAATCGCCAGAGCATCCTGCAAAAGACGGTTGACGTCCACCTGCACGATGCCCCCCTTAGAGGGGCGATAGAACTCCAGCATTCGCTGGACAATCTCTATCAGCCGCTCCACCTCTTTCTGGGCCATCCCCAGATACTCTCCTCGCTTTTCCACGGGGAGACGGTCGGTCATCGCCAGATGGATGGTGTTGTGGATGGCCTGAAGGGGGTTATTGATTTCGTGGGCGATGGAGGCCGCCAGACGGCCAATGGCCGCCATTTTCTCGGCCTGGATGAGTTGAGCCTGGGATCGCTCCAGCGCGCGGGCGTAATCGTTCACCTCAGCGTACAACTGGGCGTTCTCCACTGCCACGGCGACAGAGCCGGCCAGCGTCTGGAGAAGGTCCCGGTCGGTCTCGGTAAACGGACCTCCGATTTTGTCGGCCAGTTCCAGTGCACCGATAACCTGCTCCCGCACGATGAGAGGGACACAGAGAACAGAGCGCGTCTGCGGCCCCCAACCGTCCACCCGAGGAGAGAAAATCGGATCACGGGTCGCGTCATTCGTCAGATACGGCTGCCCGGTTGTCACCACGTGGCGAATAATGCTCCGTTCCATAGGGAGGGGATGGCCCATCAGCGGATGGCTCCCCACCACACTCTTGTAAAAGGTCATATCCCCGGCCTCTTCATCCATCAGAACCAGAACACCGGCTGCGGTGGGGAGAATTCTGCGGACTCCCTCCACGGCGGCCGCCAACACCTCTTCCAGTTCCAGGCTGGAGATAATGCTGCGGCTCACCTCAGTCAGAATGGCCAGTTCCCGGTTGCGCTGGCGCAGGACCTGCTCCGTGTTGCGGATGCGCATGATGACCTGAATGCGCGCCACCAGTTCCCTGGGGTCAAAGGGTTTGGTGAGATAGTCGTCCGCACCCATCCCCAACCCCAGAGTTTTGTCGGTGATGGAGGTCAGAGCAGTGGTGACAATGATAGAGGTGGTCGCCAGGAGGGGGTCCGACTTGACGCGGGAGATGACTTCGTAGCCGCTGATGCCGGGCATCAGAATATCCAGCAGGAGGACATCCACTGGTCGGCCAGAGGCGTTCTCTCGTCGCAGGAGTTCCAGGGTCTCTTCACCGGAGCGGGCCTCCAGGACCTCGCACTCGGTCAGTTCCAGGACCTCCCGAATCAGGCCGGCAATCTGTGGGTCATCGTCGGCGATGAGGACTCGGGGAACGGTGCGATTCTCGGCCATGGCCGCGTTTACAGTCCGTCTGTTGACAGGGGCAATGGCATAAAGGTTTGTGGTAACTATTCAGGCTTCCTCACCCCACCCCCGCCGCCTGCGGCGGCCCCCCCA
>JAPYWT010000040.1 GCA_028276215.1 Thermoflexus sp.
CGTCCCCGCCAGGCCGCCCAACAGCCCCAGCATCGCCCCCTCCAGCAGAAACAGCCGCGCCACCGCCCCCGTCCGCCAGCCCAGCGCCTTCAGCACCCCGATCTCCCGCTGCCGCTCCAGCACCCCCGCCAGCAGGTGCTCGGCGAAGGAGATGGCCGCCAGGACAAAACTGATGACGAGCAGGGCGTAGTGATAACTCTCCACGTGGACCAGGATGTACTCGCCCAACAGTGTCCCCGAGAGATAACTGTGGCGGTCCACCAGCACACCCAGAAGGAGCACCAGGAGCGCCGTAGAGAGGGCAGCGGCCAGCAGGCTCAGAAGGGTCCGTGTGCGGCGGCGGGCCAGGCCGTGCGCGCTATATCGGGCCAGCCCCACCGCCTGAACTGGCAGGCGACCTGCCAGGGGAGTCTCCCGCTCCCGCAGGAGCGGGTCAGGGAGCACCTGCGCCGCCGCCCACGCGGGATAGGCACTGCCTGCCAGGCCAATGCCCACCGCGATGGTCGGGACGACTACCAGGATCGTCAGGTCCGGCAGTTCCCAACCCAGCAGGCCGATGAGCCCCCAGGCCACCAGGGCCCCCAGGATGGCCCCCGCCAGCCCGATCAGCAGGGCCTGGAGCAGCATCTGCCCCAGGACGGTGGACGACCGCCAGCCCACTGCCTTCTCCAGGGCCACCGTCCTGCGGCGGGCCAGAAAATCTGCCCAGGCCAGGTCCAGCACAAAGACCCCACCGATGACGAAGAGGGAGGCCAGAAGCAGCAGATGTCCACTGTGCACCCGCTGGCGGTAGGCAAAGGCCACCCCCTTACGAATCCAGGGCTCCTCCACGTAGCCGATGCCGGGTACACGGACCAGAATTCGGGTCGGCGATGAGCCGACCATAATATCCACCTCCAGCCCGGTCCGGCGGCGGATCTCGGCAGCGACGGCAGCGATTTTCCGCTGCGCCTCCGGGGTGAGTTGATCAATCCCCCGCACCCGGACACGGATGGCGCCGATGCACTCCTCCCCGGCGAGAATCCGGGCTGCCTCTATGGTGGTCAGCAACAGAGGCGGGCTGGGCATGTACCGGTCCGGGATCAGCGTCGGCCGCAGAGGAGTGGGCGGGACTGGCCGGCCGTCCTCGTCGTACCGCAGGATAGCCTCCGGCGGGAAGTAGGTCTCCAGCGGCACCTGGCTGACCTCCGCCGGGCGGGGGATGCCCGTGATGTCAAAGACCCCTTTGGGCTGAAGGGAAAACACCACCGTGCGTGTGATGTTCCTGTTCCCCTGCCAGGGTTCCGGGGGGACCAGTTCCAGAACGGGTTCCGGATGCGGAAAGGGCGGTGAGATTTGTCGGTAAACGCGCGGGCCGGGTCGCCGGTACTCGTCCAAGGTGTGCTCACTGATGGTGCCCTGGGGATGGAAAATGTTCTCTATCATCTGGCGGTACGCGGTCTGGCTATCTACGGTGTCTTCTTCCAGAACCTCCCATTCGGTGAACGTCTTCAAATAGTCCGCACCGCCCCGTTCCAGAATGGTCTTCAGGTCCCGGGCATCTTCGGGGAGAACGAGGCGGGACATCCGGAGGGTGGAGGTAAAGTGGACATACGGTGTGGCATTGATCAGAACGGGAACGTTCTTGACATGGGTCAGCGGATTGGTGACCCGAAGTTCAGGGGGCCAGCCGGTGGTGTCTTCGTGGGTGACAACCATACGCTCCTGGCCAGTCAGGTACTCTCCCTGCAAGAGAGCCCGGTCCAGTCCGACCAGTGCGGCCTCCTGCTCCGGGTCTATCGCCGCCAGCAGAAGGTACACCAGAGGATGGGCGTTAATATACCTGGCCGTGTCATCGTAAAAGAGGCCCGGAAACGGCTGGGGTTCGCCCGGCTTCCAGCGGGGTACATCGGGGGGAATCGGGCCTGCATAGACGTACATCCCGGAGGTATCTTCCCAGAGACGGTGACCCTCGTCCACAACGAGGGACCCCTCCAGAAAATACACGCCCGGGGCGGGGGGCGTCTGGGTGGTGGAATCTATCGCTGTCGGGATGTACCCCAGAACAGTGATCGGAGCGGCCACCTCTACGTCCGGAATCTCGCGGATGGCCCGGTACTGCTCAAAGGAGATGCCGCCGGAGAGGCCGGAGGTGAAATTGGCCTCCACCAGGCTGTACTTTTCCTCAATCAGGTTGCGGGTGCCCGGGGGGCGGACCAGAATGTCGTAGGTGGTACGCCAGAAGCGGGAGATGTCCTCCTCCACCACGACAACGACCGACCGGGAAACGGTGGCAGTCAGAATGACTCCGGCAGTAACCAGCAGAAGGCCCAATCCCAAAAGGGCCGGACGGGTCCAGCGGCGAAACATGAAGCGCAGGAGGCAAGCAACCATATTGCCCTCCCTTCCGTCAACGGACTGAAGGGGAAATAACGATGTCAGGCCCCTTTGTAATATTATACGCCGAACGCGGGAAAGTATCACATCACACCCGGACGGTGTCCTTGAGTGACTGCTCCGGCGGTTTGCGTTTTTGGGAATCTGGTTTATATTTACCCACGGTTCGCTTATTTTTGAGCAAGTTTCCAACAATACCCCCCAAATATGGGGGTGACCAAGTCATTTTGCCCCATTCCTGGCAACCTGGCAATGGGTACCCCAACTTGGTCGCTGAGGCGATTCCGATGCCTGCCCATATATGGTGATTAGCAGTCTGGAAACCTATACATATGGGGAGTGCAAATTTGAGAAACTGCCTCAAAAAATGAGCGAACCATGGGTGTAAAGTCCCTATACAATTATACGCTCAACGCCGGAAAGCATCACACCCCGCCCTTCCGCCCCTCTGCTCCCCCGCTCCCTTGCTCCTCTGCCCCTCCGCTCCTCCGCCCCTCTGCTCCCCCGCTCCCTTGCTCCTCTGCCCCTCCGCTCCCCTGCTCCCTGCGACCTGCTCCCTGTCATTCTCCCCTCACCGCCTCCGCCGGCGCCACCGCCGCCGCCACCCGCGCCGGGTAGACCGCCGCCAGTACTCCTACCAGCGTCGGCACCCCCAGCCCGGCCAGCACTGCCCACAGCAGCCCCGCCCCCACACTCCGGTACAACCCCAGGTAGACCGCCAGCCCCAGCGCCGTCCCCGCCAGCCCGCCCAGCAGCCCCAGCACCGCCCCCTCCAGCAGAAACAGCCGCGCCACCGCCCCTGTCCGCCAGCCCAGCGCCTTCAGCACCCCAATTTCCCGCCGCCGCTCCAGCACCCCCGCCAGCAGCACATCCGCCGTCGCCAGCGCTCCCACCGCCATCATCACCCCCACCATCCCCCAGTGATACCCGCTCACCCGCACCAGAATGTATCGCCCCAGCAACGTCAGCGCCAGATACCCCCGCATCCCCACCAGTAAACTCACCAGCAGGGCCAGCATCCCCGCCCCCGCTCCCATTACCCCAGCCACCAGCAGGCTCCGCATCCTCCGCCGCAGAAGAGAGCGACCCACAACCCCCAACCAGCGGGGAACCCTCCCCCTCCAGGTCTGCTCCCCCTGCCGGAGCGCCACCATCGGGGAGACCCGGCCCGCCTGCAAGGCGGGCAGCGCAAATCCCGCCAGGCAGAGGAGGATGCCGGTGGGGAGAATCAGCAATGCCCGCTCCAGGGGAAAGACCAGCCCCAGGGCCTTCGCCAGCCCCAGCGCCAGCACTGTCCCCAATGCCCCTCCCAGAGCCCCGATGAGGAGTCCTTCGGTCAGAACGAGACGGGTCAGGTCGCTCCCCCGCCAGCCCAGGGCCTTCAGGAGGCCGAACTCCTGGATGCGGCCGGCGACGGTGGTGGAGGTGGTGTTGAAGATGAAGAGAGCGCAGACGGAAAGCATTGCGGCGAAGAGAAGGTAATTGGCCCGGTGGACCTCCCGATGGGTGGTGAGGGAGACGCCCTTCTGGACCCAGTATTCCTCCACGTAGCCGGTGCCGGGGATGTGGACGAGGACGGGGCGGGGGGAGGAGCCGACGACGATGTCCACGTCCAGGCCGGTGCGGTTGACGATTTCGGCGGCGACGGCCTCTATGCGGGACTGGGCCTCGGGGGAGAAGCGGTCTACGCCTGCGACCCGCACCCGGATGGCGCTGATGGAATCATCGCCCGCAATGGCCCGGGCGGCCTCCATGGTGGTCAGAAGAAAAGGCGGGGGGAGGAAATAGCCGTATGGATCCGTCGTTGGCCGAAGGGTTTTCGGCTCAACGGGAGCGCCGTTTTCGTCATACAGCAGGACCGCTTTAGGAGGGAAATAGGTCTCCAGGGGGACCGCTGCCAGTTCTTCGGGCAGGCCCAGTTTCTCGGTATTGAATACGCCCACCACAAAATAGCCAAAAGAGTGCAGCGGGCCAGATGGCTGTACCGGTTTGCGGAAACCCGGTTCGGTGGTTTGGTATCTTTGGAGAATGAGTTCTAAAGGTTGCTGAATGCCCTCAAAAGGACTTCGGTCAACGGGAATTGCTTCTAATACCAGATCCCTTTGGACGGAGGAAAACATGGTTTGGCGATACTGAACAGGTGACATTTTGATCGCCGTGGGGTCAAACCATAGTAACAGGGTGCTGGATTTTATGCGCTCTACCAAAGATGAATACAGTTCTTCTGTTCCCGCTGATCTCCGGGCAACGACTCTCTGGCGGGGCAGGTTGTCCAGGAAGTCGGCACCGCCTTTCTCTAATATATTCTGAATTCCCTTCACTTCTGGCGGTATTTCCAGTTGTGCAACTTCGCCAGAAATGGTGAAAGAGATATAGGGTGTGCTGTTCACCAAAACCGAAACCGAGTAGGCGCCCGTTTGGGATATTCCTGGAAAGATTCTTCCTGGCAGGATTTCATCTGTACGAAAAGGCAAAACCGGAACCTTGTGGAGGTAATCTCCGAAAACAACCGTCTGACTTAAACCGACAAGAGCCTCCTCTGCTTCTGGGTCTACTCCGACCATCAGTCCGAAGATTTCAAACCAACAGAAGGGTGTTCCGCCGGGGCCCAGACGTTCCCGCTCATCCGGCGGAATTTCCTCCAGGACCTTCTCCTCGGGGCCCACGTACCAGTATGAAGGTTTCTCCGTGTGCACAAAGATGCGTGCTCCATCGTCCTCTTCAACGGTACATTGCGTGCCAAAGATCCCAGGCGGAAGCGAATCTGAAAGGATGAGATCCAGGGGGTGTACGAACGCACCGACCACAGCGACTGGCGCAACGACTTCCACTCCAGGGATGCTCTGGATTGCCTCGTATTGAGCGAAGGTGATTCCACCTGGGATGCCCAAGAGGTAGTTGGGCTGCACCAGTTGATATTCTGCTTCTACTTCCGACCGGTAGCCGGGGGGCCTAACCACGATGTCATATGTGGTGCGCCAGTAGCGGGCCAGGTCCTCGTCAACCCGCACGATAGATGTCTCCGATGCGGAAAGGAATAACCCAAATGATGCGCTGACGATCAGCACTCCCAGAAAGAGAAACGCCGTGCGAAAACGTTGTGTGCGAATAGGCGAGAAGAACCAGTTCATCTTTCTCACTCTCAGCAGCAGGAGTGGGGACTGGCGATAACTACCGGTCCCCACTCACATAACGGGCAAGCACCTGATTTGCAGGCGGGATGGCCATTGATCAGGGACATCCGCCGACAAATTCAGCGCATTTGAAGTTATAGTAGCAGGCCTCGTAGCCAAAGCAAGGATCTACAATCCGCAAATATACACGACACCATCCACCCTCTTGGCGGAAGCAGTTGCAGGCATCGTAGGGGCATCCCATCGGCTGGGGTGGAGTCCCAGAGGCCGCCCCCACCGGCCGCACCATCGCCAGCGAGGACACCGCCAGCACCGCTGCCACCACCAGCATCCCGCAGAGAACCCGCATCAGCCACCTCCCGTTCATCGTTCACCTCCTTTGTCAGAGATTGATCCGGATGCTCTTCGGCGAAGGCCCGCAGGTGGGGATACATCTCCCGGCAGGCCGGGCAGTGGGGAGAGGCGAAGGCCAGCAGTACCCTCTGGCCCGCCAGCGCCTCCAGCGAGACGGACCGGCCGGAGAGGTCAGGGAGGGTAAAGGCAGGGGCTTGGGTACCGGGGGAGAGACCGGCGGGAGGCTGGGCCGGGCGCAGGGGTTCCAGCACGGCCAGCACTTCCCGCTGGAGTTGGTTCATCCGCAGGAAGAGGCCGATGATGGCCACCATCAGGAGGAGGACGATGCCGGTGAGGAGCAACAACAGTACTTCCGCCCGCGACCCGCCCATAGGACCGCCTCCCGGCAATATTATATCACTTCCCCCCCCCGTGTCAAGTCCCATTTGAGTGCGACGATAGACCAAATCCTTTTCTACCTTTCGGTGTGACCATTTTCCTATTGCCTCTTCTACAAAAATGTGGTACTATCAGGTCACCCTGCGGGAGGAGGGTTATGTGATGCGGACTTGTGTTCTGGCGGAAGGCAAGACCTTTGTCCAGAGACTGGCCTGCCTGGGAGCGGCGGTGCTGGCGCTGGCTGCTGCCCGTCCGACTTCAGCAGAGGCGCACCAGCCAGCGGCATCCCGTCCGTTCCAGGAGGGCATTTCCTTTGCCACCTGGTGGTCCGGGCAGTACGCCACGCCGGAAGCGGATTACTCCCTCTCCCTCCTGGCCTCCACCGGGGCCGAATGGGTTGCCCTCATCGTGACGGGCTACCAGGAGACCCCCTGGTCCACCACCATAGACTATACCAGCACGCGGACTCCCACCGACGACGAACTGGCCCAGGTCATTCGTCAGGCCCACAGTTTGGGACTCCGGGTGATGCTGAAGCCGCACCTGGACCTGGAGGACGAGGCGACCACCGGCTGGTGGCGGGGGCACATCGGGACTTACTTCACCACCGAGGCGCAGTGGGCGGCCTGGTTTGCCTCCTACCGGGCGTTCATCACTCACTACGCCCAACTGGCCCAGCAGGCCGGCGCCGACCAGTTCGTCGTGGGGACGGAACTCCTGGGAACGACCCACCGGGCCGATGACTGGCGACGGGTGGTCGCCGACGTCCGCGCCGTCTACAAAGGCCCCATCGTCTACGCGTCGCTTCACAGCGGGGAGGAGACGTCCATCACCTGGTGGGACGCGGTGGACTACATCGGCGTGGACGCGTACTACCCGTTGAACGATAACCCCGACGAAAACCCCACCGTAGAGGAACTGGAGGCCGCCTGGGCCGGGCCGAAGGCGACCCTTTCGGCCCTCTCCGCCCGGTACGGGAAACCCGTGATTTTCACCGAAATCGGCTACCGCAGCACGGCGGGCTGCACGGCCTTCCCCTGGGATTCCTGGCGGTCGGGGCGGATCAACTGGGTGGAGCAGGCCGCCGCCTACGAGGCCGCGTTCCGGCAGTTCTACAACGAGCCCTGGATGGCGGGGATGTACTGGTGGTTCTGGCCGGCGGACCCGTGGGCCAGCGGCCCCTGCGACACCGGTTATTCCCCCCGGCAGAAGCCCGCCGAGGACATCCTGCGGGCCTGGTACGGCGGCGCCCCTCGCCCGGTGGACCCCCTCCTGCTCCCGGCCTACGATCAGGCGTTGACGGTCTATCAGGACGGGCTGGCCTCCGGCTGGCAGAACTGGTCATGGGGGGCCACTCTGAATCTGGGGGCATCCGTTCAAGGAGGGGACGCGCCGCTGGTC
This sequence comes from Thermoflexus sp., assembly GCA_028276215.1. Classification (GTDB taxonomy): domain Bacteria; phylum Chloroflexota; class Anaerolineae; order B4-G1; family DUEL01; genus SpSt-77. Next base: position 7,644 of record JAPYWT010000040.1, read on the forward strand.
GCCGCGCAACTGGAGCCCTGGGGAGGCATCTCCTTCCGGCGGACCAGTCCCTTCTCCACCGGGGAGTACTGGTGGCTGGAGATGGACGTGCGGGGCTCTTCGGAGGGGGAGCCGCAACTGCGGGTCTACCTGGAGACGGCGGACGGGGTCCGGCTGGTGGCCGCGCCCGTCAACGACTGCCGGCACATCGCCGGGGGGCACGTGGAGGCGGAGGTCTGGAAACGGGTGCGCATTCCCCTCCAGGACCTGAACCCCAACGGCCTCCCGGTCGTCCGGCTGACGATTCAGAACGCCAGTGGTGCCCCGTCCCCTCTGTTCTGGCTGGACAACCTTCGCCTGGTCGCGGCCCGGGAGCCGGCCCACCGGGTCTTCCTGCCGCTGACGGTTCGGGGCGGTCAGTAGGACAACTGCGAGCAGTTGTCCTACTACCGCACATACGGGTCCCGGATGGCCTCCAGGAAGGCCGCCAGGCTCTCCGGGCTGGAGGCCACCGACCAGTTGATGACCGGCCACTCCCGGTCGGAGGTGACCTCCAGGAGCAGGACCGCCCGCACCAGCGGGTACTGCTCCTTGAGTAACCGGAAGCACTCCCGAATCCACTCCGCCTTGTCCCCGCCCTGCTCCGCCGTCGCCACCTCGGTCAGCATGATAGGCTTGCCCCACTGCAACGCGGCCTGGTACTGCCCGTCAAACAACTCGTGGAAGGACCGCCAGCGGGCCCAGTCCGCCGTCGCCGCCGTGCCGTGGTTGAGGACCGTCGTCCCCACCCAGTCCACCACGTCGTCCCCCGGATAGTACTGGTCGGCCCAGCCGTTCAGCCACATCGCGCTCCAGAGGAACTGGACGTTCGTCGCCCCCTCCTCCCGGAAGAGGGCGACGATGCGCCGGAAGGCGGCCCGGTACCCCTCCGGGTCCCCCTGCCAGGGGTACCAGGAGCGGACGCCGGGCTCGGTGCTCTGTTCGTGAGCGAACCGCAGGACGATGGGGCCGCCCGCGGCCCGCGCGGCCCGTGCCCAGGAGCGGATGTACTCGTCGTGCTGACCGGCCGCGATGCTGGAGAGGGAGTAGGCGGGCTGGGGCGCCGTCGGGTTGACGAAATTCCGCTCCCAGGGCTCCCAGGTGAGGACCGGAATCCAGCCGGCCCGGTGGGCCAGCGCCACCGCCTCCGTCGGAAATTCCCGGTCGCTCCCGCCCCAGGAATGGAACCAGAGGACGTACTCCACCCGATGGCCGATCATCCGCTCAAAGGCCGCAACGGAGGCGAATTGGTCGTAGGGCACACCCCCGGTGTGGACCCCCAGGGCGAGTTTCCCCTCCCGGTTCACGGGGACGGCGGGACGCGAGGGGAGCGGGGGCCGGGTCGGCGTGGGGGTTGCCGTCGGCGTGGGGGTGGGGGTCGCCGTTGGCGTCGGGGACGGGACGGCCGTTGGCGGGACCGTCGCGGTGGGGGTCGGGGTGGCCGGGGCCGGAGAGGGCCCGGCGACGGTCGGGGCCGGGGTGGGGGGGATGGCTCCCGTCGCCGATGGGGGCACCGTCCCCAAAGAAGGACGGCACCCGCCCAGGACGACGAGGCCGATCAACAGCAGAGTCGCAAAAGCGGACCGGCTCATCCGGCCTCCGATGAGGTGGAACTCCACCGGAGTCCCTTTTTCGTCGTCCGCCGGAGCCGGAGGACAAAGCCGTATCCGGCGTTCCGGATCACCTGGCCCAGCAGTCCGGCGAAGTAGGCCGCCCAGAGGAGGCTCCCCCAGTCCGCCTCAAAGAGGATGGAGCGGGTCGCCAGGTGGTAGAGGATGGCGCCCACGAGGGCCAGGAAGAGGAGAATCTGGGGGAGGACCTCCTGCCAGTAGAGGCCAGCCTGGTGGACTTTCCGGGTCACCCGGTAGACGGGCTTGCGCTTCGGGCCGTAGACGAGGGCCAGGATGGCGGCCCAGATGTAGACCGGCGTCAGACCCACCCACATCTGCCGGGACCGCCAGACGGACTCGTAGGGGAGGTCCCCGGCCAGGGCGATCAGCAGGAGTTCCGTCGCCGCCATGAAGGGCAGGAAGTGGAGCGCGTAGTCCGCATACGTGGTGACCACCGGGTAGATGCCCAGGGTGAGGGCCAGGATGGGGGTCAGCATGAAGATGAGGGTGGCGAAACTGTGCAGGTAAAAGAGGCCCAGTTCCAGGAAGTGGAGCAACTGTCGCCCGTTCAGGCCCCGTTTCTCGCCCCAGAAGAGCCAGCGGACGGTGTCCAGTGCCCAGGTCCCCCGCTGTTTGAAGTAGTTGGGGATGTCCTCCGGGGAAATCTGCCCCCGGGCGCCGACGATGGGGAGGTAGATGCCGCGCCAGCCGCGCCGCAGCGCCTCCACGCCGGACTGGAAGTCCTCCACCAGATTCCAGACCGGCAGCCAGCCGATGTCCTCCAGGGCTTCCCGCCGCCAGACCAGGCCGGAGCCGCAGGGGAAGACGGAATTGGTGACGTTGCGGGCCAGCATCCCCCGGCGGTAGAAGAGGGGCTCCATATTGTTGAAGGGGTCGCCCGGCCCCACGACGGCCTCCTTGACCGTCTGGACGAAGGCTACGCGGGGGTCGGCCAGCAACTGCCCGATGGCCTGCCGGAGGAAGGAGGGGTCCGTCAGTTCGTCATCCGCGTCCCGCATCTCAATGAAGGCGACGTCCTGGCAGTAGGAAAGGAGTGGGGGGGCGGGAAGCACCGACGGGGTCAGGCCGTCCGGCGGCAGCGCGAAGATGTCGGTGGGGACAGTTCCCTCCAGCGCACAGGTCTCCAATGCGGCGTTGAGGTTTCCGGCCTTCGCGTCCCCGCGGCGCTCCGGCGTCCCCCGCAGGGGCGGCTCGTAGTACACCACCTGGGCGGCGGGGAATTCGTCCTGGAGACGTCGGACCACTTCGTGGACCGCCGGGCGGTGGGAGTCGTCACTGATGACCAGGCGGATGCGTTCCGTCGGGTAGTCCTGCGCCAGGACGGAGCGGGCGGTCCGGTAGACCATGTCCGGCGGCTCCCCGGCGGTGGGGATGACCACCAGGACGTTGGGCTCCTGGCCGCGCGGGACCGATCGCTCCGGAGGCACCCCCAGCGACCAGCCGTTGATGAGGGTGACGATGGCCAGGAGGACGGTCATCAGCGTGGCCAGCAGGAACGGGATGGCAAGCCAGAGGGCCTGCCCGTTCAGGTGGGCCAGCAGCCAGGGGACGAACCAGAGCGTCGCTCCCAAAAACAGCACACCGGCAAGCCGAAACAACCAGTTCTTCGTTTTCATTTTTGCCTTTGACGTAACTACCTA
>JAPYWT010000041.1 GCA_028276215.1 Thermoflexus sp.
ACAGGGCTACCGCATCGTCGGCGACGTGGACTTTGATGAGGTCAAGGAGGTCGCCGGATACCTGACCCCGGTGCCCGGCGGCGTCGGCCCGATGACCATCGCGATGCTGCTCCGAAATACCCTGACCGCGGCCAAACGGGCAGCGGGATTGGTCCCGTGATATTGGCAAAAAATAAAACGGTTTTCATTACGGCGGCTTTGCCGCCGTAATGAAAACATCTTCGATTGGGTGGCTGCAGAAACAGCCAGGGGGCCCAGAGGGAGAAGGGTGACGTTCCGGCGATTTCACTCAGCGGGGGATGGTATGCGGGCTGTTCTCTCTTTAAGCAAACTGCGCAGTCAATTTGTCCGCGACGTGGAGGAGATCAGCGGGGAGGACCTGCTGGCCTGCAACCAGTGTGGCAAGTGCAGCGCGGGCTGCCCCGTCGCGGCCGCGATGGATATGCTCCCCAGCCAGGTCATCCGCATGGCCCAACTGGGGATGACCGAGGTCCTGCAGAGCCGCACTATCTGGATTTGCGCGTCCTGCCTGACCTGCGTCACCCGGTGCCCGAAGGGGGTGGACCTGCCCCGCCTGATGGAGGCGCTGCGGGAAATCTCCCTGCGCGCTGGGGCTTCGGAGATAGACCTGAACCGGCTGCCGCCGGACCTGGTGCGGGAACTGCCGCAACTGGCCATTGTCGGCGGGTTCCGCAAATACATCAAGTGAAACGTGAAACGTAAAACGTAAAACGTGAAACGTAAAACGTGAAGCGTGAGGCATAGTGATGAAGGTCCCCTACTATCCCGGATGCACGCTCTCCACGAAGGCGAAGGGGTATGACCGCTCCGGGCGGGCCGTGGCGGCCGCGCTGGGGATGGAACTGGTAGAACTGCCGGACTGGCAGTGCTGCGGGGCGACCTTCCCTCTGGCGACGGATAACTCCATGGCCCTCATTGCCCCGACGCGGGTTCTCTACCAGGCCGAACAGGCCGGGGAGCAAGTGGCCGCACTCTGCGCAATTTGCTACCACGTCCTCAAGCGCACCCAGACCGCGCTGGAGCGGGACCCGGCGATGCGGGACCGGATCAACTGGTTCACGGAGCAGGAGTACAGGGGCCGCGTGCGGGTGGTCCACCTGCTGGAACTCCTGCGGGACGGCCTGGGCTGGGAGGAACTATCCCGGCGGGTGGTGCGCCCACTGACGGGATTGCGCGCGGCCCCCTACTACGGTTGCCTGCTCCTGCGCCCGTACGACGAAATTGGCCTGGACAACCCCGAGGCGCCGACCATTCTGCACGACCTGCTCCGCGCGCTGGGGGCCGAGCCGGTGGACTTCCCCTATAGCACCGAGTGCTGCGGCTCCTACCTGACGGTGAAGGACCCGACCGTCTCGGAGACGCTCTCGCGGGACATCGTCGCCTCGGCGCGGAAGCACGGGGCCCAGGTCCTGGTGACGGCCTGTCCCCTCTGCCAGTTCAACCTGGACTGGCCCCAGCGGGAGACGGAATTCGGGCGCACTGGCGACGAAATCCCCGTGGTCTACTTCACCCAACTGATGGCCGTCGCGCTGGGTTTGCCAGAGGAGGACTGGGGCGCGGAGGGGATGTACACCGACCCGCGCCCGCTGCTGCGCCAGTGGGCGGGCGGTGGGGATGCGTAGATAAAACAGGGCAAAGGATGGCGGTGAAATCTCGTCGGGCCCGACTGTGGCAACGATGGGCGCGGGTCTGGTACACATCCTCTACGCTGCGCCTCGTCATCCTGCTGGTTGCTTTGCTCCTGCTCCAGGGAGTGCTCTTCTGGAGTTGCGAGCGGGACCGTAATCCCGACATCAGCAACCCGCTGGAGGCGCTCTGGGCTATCGCGGTCTTCATCTTCAGCGGGGCGGACTTCACTCCCGTCACAGCGGGCGGGCGCATCCTGGCCCTGGTCGGGATTGTGGAAGGGATGACGCTGGTCTCTGTGCTCATCGCTTCTCTCACCGTGCTGCAATTGCGGGGGTGGAAAGGAGGAACGCGCCGGATGAAAGACCACATCATCGTTGTGGGGAAGCCGCCGCGGGTGCGCCGTCTGATTCAGCAACTGCAGTCGCCCGACTTGAAGACAGAGTGGTCCGTGGTGCTGGTAGCCGACCTGCCGCAGAACCCGGTGCCCGACCTGCGGGTGAAATTTATCTCCGGCGACCCGGCCCAGGATGAGACTCTCCAGGAGGCGGGTATCGGGCAGGCGTACGGAGCAATCATCCTGGCTGATTTCTCCTGTCCGGACCCGGATGCCCGTACGTTGCTGGTCGCGCTGGCGATAGAACACCTGAACCCCAATGCGTACACAGTCGTGGAGGTGGTGGATCCGCGCAACGTGCCGCATTTCCGCCATGCCAACGTGGATGAAGTTGTCTGCCTGAACCAGTTCAGCGAGTACCTGATTCTGCAATCCCTGGTGAGTCCGGGACTCTCCCGGATGTTCCGCTCTCTGCTGGAATTCGGTGAGGGTGACGAGGTGTATCGGGTGCTGATGCCCTCTTTCTACGCCGGGCGCACATTTCAGGACGTGTTTTTGGACCTCTATCAGCGCCAGAGTATCATCCTGTTGGGTGTGGAGCGGAACCAGGAGATCGTCGTGAATCCCAAAGGGGAATTTTGGCTGGAGGATGGGGATGCCCTTTTCCTGATCGCTCCAGAGAAGCCCTCTTTTGCCTTTCAGGAGGCGTAACCCATGCGTTATAAACTGTACATTCCTGGGCCCTGTGAGGTGGACGAGGAGGTCCTGACGGCGATGGCCCAGCCCACGCCTCGCCACTATGGGCCAGAGTGGTTGGAGGTCTACCACGACGTCATCGGGATGCTGAAGCAGGTCTTCGGAACCCGGAACGACCTTTTTATGGTCCCGGCAGCAGGGTCAGCGCTTCTGGATATGGCCTTTGGCAGTCTGCTGGCCGACGGGGAGACTCTGGTGGTGGGGATGAACGGCTTCTTCGGCGAGCGGATGGGGACCATTGCCGAATCCCACGGCCTGCGCGTCGTCCCCTTCAACGCGCCGCTGGGCCAGCCGCTGGACCCGGAGGAGTTGCGGCGCGTCCTGCGGGAGAACCCGGCGGCCCGCGCGGTGGCCGTCGTCCACCATGAGACCGCCACGACGGTGATGAACCCCGTGCGGGAACTGGCGGAGGTGGCCCACCAGGCCGGGTTGCCCATTATCGTGGACGCGGTCTCCTCGCTGGGCGGGGTGCCTCTGCCGGTGGACGAGTGGGGCATTGACGTCTGCGTGACGGTGGCCAACAAGTGCCTGGAGTGTCCGCCGGGGCTGGCCTTCATCTCGGTGAGCCCGCGGGCGTGGGAGTGGGTGGACCGCAACGAGAGCCGCCATGGCTGGTACCTCAACCTGCGCACATGGCGCTGGTACGCCGAGAACTGGGGGGCCTGGCACCCGACGCCGGTCACGATGCCCACCAACAACGTCCTGGGGCTGCGGGTGAGTCTGCGGCGCATCCTGGCGGAGGGGCTGGAGGCCCATTTCGCCCGCTACCGCTGGGCCTCGCAGGCGGTCCGGCGGGGGCTGGAGGCCGTGGGCTTTGAGATGTTTGTCCCCGAGGGCCCGACCGCGTCGCCCATTGCCACGGCGGTGAAGGCCCGGCCGGAGTTCGCCGTCCGCGAACTGATGGACTACCTGGCTCAGGAGCACGGGATTCTCATCTCCGGTGGGCTGGAGCCGCTGGCGGGGAAGATTTTCCGTGTCGGCCATATGGGCAAGGCAGCGACCCGGCCCTTCGTGATGGAATTTCTCTTCGCGGTGGAGGAGTTCCTGCGGGGGAGGGGAATCCCGGTTCCCGCGGGGGCGAGCATGGTGGGGCTGGCGTGAGGGAGGTAGCGATGGCGACGGGGATTCGGGAAATTGCCAGATATGCGTTGGACGAGTTGGTGGAAGAGGACCTGGTAGAGGTGCTGGACTTCATCAACTACCTGCGTTGGAGGCGGGAGGAATTAGACCAGTCCTGGTTCTGGACCGAGGAATGGCAGGCTCGCTACCAGGAGGCGAAAGCGGATTTGTCTGCCGGACGGTTCAAGGATTTTGAAGATGTTGAGCAACTCCTTGCCGAGTTGAATGCTGAGGCTGAGGGATGAAAATCCGGCGGACAGACCGGTTTAAAAAGGACTACCAGAAACTGCCGCCAGAGATTCAAGAGCGCCTGGCTCAGAAACTGAGGCTTCTGGTTCAGAATCCCCGTCATCCTTCGCTACGAGTGCACAAAATACGAGGGGTGGAGGGCCTCTGGGAATTCAGCGTTACTATGAACTACCGGGTGATTTTTGAGATTGAGGGTGAGTGCTACGTGCTGCTTGGAGTTGGCCCACATCGGATTGTGGACCGGATGTAAGCTGAGGGTTTCAGGATGAGTCGCATCGGCGTCTTCATCTGTCACTGCGGGATCAACATCGCCGCGACGGTGGATGTGGAACGGGTCGCGGAAGAGGCGGGGCGGATGCCCGGCGTCGCCTTCGCCACCCACTACAAGTATATGTGCTCCGATCCGGGCCAGAACCTCATCCAGCGTGCCATCGCGGAGCACAATCTGGACGGCGTCATCGTCGCGGCCTGTTCGCCGGCGATGCACGAGCGGACTTTCCGCCAGGCCGTCGCCGCGGCCGGGCTGAACCCCTACCGCTGCGAAATCGCCAACATCCGGGAGCAGTGCTCCTGGGTCCACCAGCGCGAGCCGGAAGAAGCCACCGCGAAGGCCCTGGAAATCGTCCGGGCGATGGTGGAGAAGGTGAAGCGGGATGAGGAACTGGTCCCGCTGCGGCTGCCCCTGGTCCGGCGGGCGCTGGTGATCGGCGGGGGCATCGCCGGGATGGAGGCCGCGCTGGACATCGCCAGTGGCGGCTATCCGGTGGTGCTGGTGGAGCGGGAGGACCGCCTGGGCGGCAAGATGGCCCGTCTCTCCGGCACGTACCTGAACTTTGAGGCCGCGCCGGGCCTGCTGGAGGAGAAAATCCGCCAGGTCCTGGCGCACCCCAACATTGAGGTCGTCCTGAACGCGCGGGTGACCCGGCTGGAGGGGTACGTCGGCAACTTCACCGTGGAGGTGGAGACGCCCACCGGGGCCCGGACGGAAGAGGTGGGGGCCATTGTCGTCGCTACGGGCTGGGACCCGTACCCGCTGGAGCGGTTGCCGGAGTACGGCGGCGGTCAGATTCCCGATGTGGTGGACGGCCTGACCTTTGAGGAGATGTTGCGGACGGGGCTCCGTCGGCCCTCGGACGGGCGGGTGCCCCGGGAAGTGGTCTTTGTCCAGTGCGCGGGCTCCCGCGACCCGGAGCACGGCGTCTCCTACTGCTCCAAGGTCTGTTGCATGTACGTCGCCAAGCAGGCGATGATGTTCCGGGAGCGGGTCCCCGACGGTCAGGCCTACGTCTTCTACATTGACATCCGCTCTGGTGGGAAGGGGTACGACGAGTTTGTCCAGCGGGCGATGGAGGAGTACGACGTCCTCTATCTCCGGGGCAAAGTGAGCAAAATCTTCCGCCGGGGCGACAAGGTGGTGGTCTGGGGTTCGGACACGCTGGTGGGCCGCCCGGTGGAGGTGGAGGCGGACCTGGTGGTGCTGGCGACGGCGATGTTGCCCTCGCGGGAGGCCCTCTCCCTGGCCCAGACGCTCCACATCCAGGCCGACCGGTACGGCTTCTACAGCGAGGCGCACCCCAAGTTGCGCCCGGTGGAGAGTCTGACGGCGGGGGTCTTTCTGGCGGGGGCCGGACAGGGGCCCAAGGACATTCCGGAGACGGTGGCCCAGGCGGCGGCCGCCGCGGCGAAGGTTCTGCAACTCTTCGCCCAGGATGCGATGGTCCAGGAGCCGACCGTCGCCTATGTGATTGAGGAACTGTGCTCCGCCTGCGGCGCGTGCGTGGCGGTCTGCCCGTACGGCGCGCGGGAGGTCCACCCGGTCCGGCAGGTCGCGACGGTGAACCCCGCGCTCTGCCAGACCTGTGGGGCGTGCGTGGTGGCCTGTCCCAACAAGGCCAGCCGCATCCACAACTGGGAGCCGATCCAGGTGCTGGCCATGGCGGATGTGGTGGTTTAAACCACGAAGGGCACAAAGGGCACAGGAAGGTCACGAAGCATTGGATTGTTTTTTAAACCACGAAGGGCACAAAGGGCACACGAAGGTCACGAAGCATTGGATTGTTTTTTTAAACCACGAAGGGCACAAAGGGCACACGAAGGTCACGAAGTGGGGGTCTATGATGAGGACGCCACCACCGGTCCCGGTGGAAGCGGAGCGAATGGGAAAGGCGTTGCTGGATGCGGCCTTTGAAGTGCATACGATTTTGGGCCCTGGTTTCTTGGAGCGAATTTACGAAGAGGCCCTTTGTCACGAACTCGCTCGTCGGTCCGTGCCGTTTGAACGCCAGAAACCGATCGTTGTTCCCTACAAGGATATGCAGATTGAAGGCCAGCGCCTGGACCTCTTGATTGGTGGTCTGGTGATTGCTGAGATCAAGGCAGTGGAGGAGATTCACCCCGTTCATACGATGCAACTGATTTCCTACCTGAGAGCCACGGGCCTGAGGTTAGGCTTCCTGATCAATTTCAATGTGGCTCATCTGAAAGACGGCATCCGGCGTATCGTTCTTTAAACCCTTCGTGTCCTTTGTGAGTCCTTCGTGCCCTTCGTGGTTAAATTTTCAGGAGGCTGCGATGGCGAACGAAGTCTGGGATCAAATTGTCAACTACCGCAAGACGAAGGTGTTGCCGGGCGGTGCGCGCCTGCTCCTGCGGCCCCTCCGCAAAGAGGATAAGCAGGCCTTTGTAGACCTCTTTGCCCGCGCGTCGCGGGAGGACCTGGAGTGGTACCGGATTGACGCGGCCGACCCGGCGGTCGTCGCCAGTTGGGTGGACAATCTGGACTACCGGCGCGTCTTCCCGCTGGTCGCCTTCGTCAACGACCAACTCATCGGCAATGCCACCCTGCACTTCGGCGAGCACTACCACCGGCATCTGGCCTGGGTGCGCATTTTCCTGGACCGGAATTACCGGCGGCAGGGCATCGGCACGCTGATGGTGCAGAGTCTGATTGAGATCGCCCGCCGCCTGGGGCTCTACCAGTTGTACGGCGAAATCGTCACCACCCAGCCACAGGTCATCAGCGCGTTCCTGGACCTGGGCTTCCAGCACGCCACGACCCTGCGGGACTACTTCATCACCAGCACCGGGGAGACGCTGGATATGGCGATTCTGGTGCTGTATCTGGTGGAGCAGAGGGGGAAGTTTTAGCGAGTGGGCAAGTCTGCAAGTTTGCAAGTGGGTAAGTTTGCAACCGGGAGGTAAAGGATGGCCGTTGCGCAGATAGACCCTTCGTTCAGCGTGAAGGTGCAGGAGCGGAGCGGGGAGCCCCTGCTGCGCTGTTACTTCTGCCAGAAGTGCTCGGCGGGGTGTCCCGTCGCCAGCGTGATGGACTATAAGCCAGCGCAGGTGGTCCGGCTGGTACAGTTGGGGCGGAAGGAGACCGTCCTCTCCAGTTCCGCGATCTGGCTCTGCGTGGGCTGCGAGACCTGCGGGACCCGGTGCCCCAACCACATCCGGCTGGCGCCGATGTTTGACACGTTGCGCTACATGGCCCTGGAGGAGGGCTACAAGCCCGACCCGATGGTCTACGCGCTCCACCGGTCCTTCCTGGATAGCATCCGCCTCTGGGGCCGGGTGCACGAGTTGAGCATGCTGATGGAGTACAAACTCCGTAGCCGTGACCTCTTCTCCGACCTGGGGATGGGCGTCGGCCTGATCCTGAAGGGGAAAATCTCCTTCCTGCCGGAGCGGATTCGGGGAGTCTCGGAAGTCCGGCGGCTTTACGGAAAGGGAGGAACGTGATGTCAGATCGGCTATATAGGACCCAGATTTTGCTGAGGCCGGAACAGCACCGGCGGCTCCAAGAGATCGCACGGCGGGAGAAACGGAGTATTTCCCAGATCAGTCGGGACCTCCTGGAGTATGCCCTGCGTCAGCGGGAGCGGGCGGTAGAGGCCCGACTCCAGCGGGTTTACGCGGCTCATCAAGTGGCGGAACGGATTCTCCAGGAAAGGGGCGGGGTGCCAATAGATGTAGACGTCGTGGCGCTGTTGCACGAGGCGCGTGAGGAACGGGAAAGTGCGCGCGGTGATTGATGCCAACATTGCGGTCTACGCCGTTTTACCGGGCATCTTCCACGATGCGGCCTGGCGATGGCTGGAACGGTTGGTGCGGGAAGAGGTGGACCTGCAGGTGCCCCACCTCTGGCTGGCGGAAGTCGCCACCAGTATCCGGAAAATCGCAGTACGGACCGGGCTCTCTTCAGAGAGTGCTCTCCTGGCCTTAGAGACTGCTCTCTCATTGCCAGTGGAGGTTGTGTCGGAGGATGCCTGGTTGTGCTCTCAGGCGTACAGGTGGGCAGAGCGGCTGGGCCAGATGGCGGTTTATGATGCGATCTACGTGGCTCTTGCAGAGCACCTGGATGCCCTGTTCTATACAGCGGATCGGGCCCTGGCAGCGCGGTGCTGGCAGGTCGGGGCCCATTTTGTCCAGGTACCGGAAGGTTTCGCGTGATCGGAAGGGAAATTAATAGCGATTGAGGAGGACACGCCGTGAAATACACCTACTATCCCGGCTGCACCATTGGTACCACTGCGGTGGAATTTGGCCTCTCCACCGACGCCGTCTGCGAGGCGTTGGGGGTGGAGTTGGTGGAACTGGAGGACTGGAACTGCTGCGGGGCGTCGTCGGCCCACAGTCTGGACCACGAACTGGCGCTGCGGCTCCCCGCGCGCAACGTCGCCCTGGCCCAGAAGGAGGGGCTGGACATCGTCGCGCCGTGCCCGGCCTGCTACCAGCACGTCCTGCAGGCAGACCGGACCCTGCGGGAGGACCTTCAGTGGCGGCACGAGATGGAGGCCCTGCTGGGGTTCACCTACACCGGTCAACCGCGCGTCCGTCATCTGCTGGAGGTGCTGACGGAGCCGGAGGTCCTGGATGCGGTCCGGCGGCGGGTGACCCGCCCGTTGAAGGGGCTGCGGGTGGCCTCGTACTATGGCTGCGTCCTGGTGCGCCCGCCGGAGTTCACCGGCTGGGACGACCCGGAGCACCCAACCCGGATGGACCGGCTGATGGCCGCGCTGGGGGCCGAACCGGTGGAGTGGTCCTACAAGGTAGATTGCTGCGGGGCCAGCCTCTCCCTCAGCCGCAGCGAGGTGGTGGTGACCCTCTCCACCCGCCTGGCGCGGGAGGCCCAGGAGGCCGGGGCGGACGTCATCGCCTGTGCCTGCGGGATGTGCCAGATCAACCTGGATACCCGCCAGAAACTGGAGGAGAAAATCCCGGTCCTCTACTTCACCGAACTGATGGGCCTGGCCTTCGGCCTGCCGGGGGCGGAGAAATGGTGGGGCAAGCACATGGTCAACCCCAGGCCGGTGCTGCAACGAGTTGGGTTAGAATAGGAGGAAACAATGACAATAGTGAGGCTATCTGTTCCTTTTGAATCTTTGTTGGAGTCAGTGACGAATTTAAGCCCACGGGACAAACTCCGACTCTGGCGCGTTCTCAACGAACAGATTGCTCAGTGGGAGGAAGAGATTTTGGAGGAGGACCCTCTCGTGCGTGCGGAGATTCAAGAGGCCCGTGAAGCATACCTGCGAGGAGATTATCTCACTCTTGAGGAGTACATCGCCCGCTTGCAACAAGCATGAGGTACCGGATTCTCATCCCCAGGCCAGTCCAGAAGCAATTGGATGCTCTGCCTTCTGCTGTTCGCGAGAGAGCTATTCAACGAATTGCAGCGCTTCAGGAGAATCCGCGTCCACCCGGCTGCGTGAAGTTAAAAGGATATGGGAATGAATATCGGATCCGGGTGGGTGATTACCGAATCCGATACGCAATTTACGATCAGGAGTCGGTAGTGGTTGTACTGCACTGTGCACATCGGAAAGAGGTTTACCGGCGTTGAGGGATGGGGATGGCATTGTTTGAGGAACGGGACGCGAATGAACACCGCAAGGCTTCTACGCTGCGGATGATTTGTACCCAGGCAGGAATCTTGCGTGAGGAGTTTTTGAAGGCTTACGAGCAGACCTGACGAATTAGAATATGACGTCTGTCATATTGGTAAGATGCTCTCTGTTACTGGGGAAGAAACGGGAATCCTTTTATAGTAGATGGGGGTCTTCTAAACATCTTCACGCCATTCGCAACACGTACCGGGGGAACGAATGACCGACCACGCCAGAAATTCAGCGTCCAACTCCATTCTGATCGTCGGCGCGGGGATCGGCGGGATGCAGTCCGCACTGCTGCTGGCGGAAGCAGGCTATCCCGTCGTCCTGGTGGACAGCGCACCCGGCATCGGCGGCTCGCTCCACCTGCTGGACCGAACGTTCCCGACCGATTCCTGCGGTATCTGCTATATGGTTCCGGGCCGCCCGGCCTACTGCCCCACCATTGAGTGCGACCTGCATCCCAACATCACCATTGTCCCGTACACCGACGTGGTGGGGCTGGAGGGCGAGCCGGGGGCATTCACCGTCCGTCTCCACCATAAGCCGCGCTACGTCATCCCGGAGCGGTGCATTCTCTGCGGGAAGTGTGCACGGGTCTGCCCGGTGGAGCGGCCCAGCCAGTACGAGGGGGACCTGGCGAAGGAGAAGGCCATTTACCGCCCACCGCTGCGCGCGATCCCGCCCGCGTACGTCATTGACATGTCCGTCTGCACCCGCTGCGGGAAGTGCGTGGAGGTCTGTCCGACGGAGGCCATTGACCTGGGGATGCCGCCGACGGAGAGCCAACTGCAGGTGGGGGCGGTGGTGCTCAGTCCGGGCTTTGAGCCCTTTGACGCCCGCCTGAAGGGGGAGTTCGGCTGG
>JAPYWT010000042.1 GCA_028276215.1 Thermoflexus sp.
CCGCTTCTGACCCCTCCTCATCCCCCCGGCCCCCTTCTCCTCCCCGAAACAGGGAAGAGAAGGGGGAGAAAAGGAGGGGTAAGCCGGCATAATGCCCCAAAGGCTGGGAAAAACAAGTTGCACATAGCGCGTATAACTTTTTGCTGGGAGGATACACCATGCAGACCAATCTCAGAAACCGTGACCTGATCGGTGACCTGGATTTCTCCAAAGAGGAAGTGGAGACCGTTCTGGACGTGGCCTTTGACCTCAAGCGCAAGCGGGCCCTGGGGGAGCCCCACCCCTACCTGCGCGACAAGGTGCTGGCGATGCTCTTCTTCTTCTCCAGCACCCGCACGCGCGGCTCCTTTGAGGCCGGCATGGCCCAGTTGGGCGGGCACGCCGCCTTCATAGAGAGCAAGACCACCCAGATCGCCCACGGCGATACCCCGAAAGAAATCGGCGAAATCTTCGGCCGCTACTTTGACGGCATCGCCATCCGACACGTGGAGTGGGGCGTGGGCAACCGGTACATCACCGAGGTCGCCCGCTACAGCCGGGTGCCCGTCCTCAATATGCAGTGCGACATCTACCACCCCTTCCAGTGCCTGGCGGACCTGATGACCATCATAGAGAAAAAGGGCCGGGACCTGCGCGGGAAGCGGCTGGTGGTCTCCTGGGCCTACGCCGCCTCCTACCTGAAGCCGATCTCCGTGCCCCAATCCCTCATCCTGCAGATGCCCCGCTTCGGCCTGGACATCACCCTGGCCTACCCGCCGGAGTTCGGGCTGATGCCGGACATCGTCGCTCAGGCGCAGGAGGAGGCCCGCCGCTATGGGACCGCCTTTGACATCATCGCCGACCCCAACGGCATGGAGGAGGCCTGCAGGGGCGCCGACATCATCTACGCCAAGTCCTGGGGCCCGCTCCTGACCACCACCGACCCCGAAGAAGGGAAGCGCATCCAGGACCAGTACCGGCACTGGATCATGGACGAGGCAAAACTCCGCGTGGCGAAGCCCGACGCCATCTACATGCATCCCCTCCCCGCCGACCGCAACATAGAGGTCACCGACGGGGTGCTGGACGGCCCCCAGTCGGTCGTCTACGACCAGGCGGAGAACCGCCTCCACGTCCAGAAGGCCGTCATGGCGCTGACAATGGCGTGATCAGACCACAGACCACAGACGACGGACGATAGACCACAGACGACAGACCACGGAATACGGAGTATGACCATGCGAAAACTGGCAGTGGTGGCAATTGGTGGCAATTCGTTGATCAAGGACAACACTCGCGTGACGGTAGAGGACCAGTACGAGGCTGCGAAGGAGACGTGTTACTACATTGCGGACATGATTGAGCAGGGCTGGGACGTGGCCATCGGGCACGGGAACGGCCCTCAGGTCGGCTTCATCCTTCGTCGCTCCGAGATTGCCCATCAGGTCGCCGGGATGCACGAGGTGCCGCTGGACGTTTGCGGGGCGGATACCCAGGGGGCCATCGGTTATGCCCTCCAGCAGAACCTGCAGAACGAATTCCGGCGACGGGGCATCGCCAAGCAGGCTGCCACGGTGGTCACCCAGGTAGTGGTGGACCGGAACGACCCGTCCTTCAAGAACCCCACCAAACCCATCGGCGGCTTCATGACCGAGGAGGAGGCCCGACGGCGGGAACGGGAAGAGGGCTGGAAGGTGGTGGAGGACGCCGGCCGGGGCTGGCGGCGAGTGGTAGCTTCCCCCCTCCCGCAGCGCATCGTGGAACTGGACGCGGTGCGGCGGTTGCTGGACGCGGGCATCGTCACTATCACGGTGGGCGGAGGGGGCATCCCCGTCATTGAGGACGAGAACGGCAACCTGAAAGGCGTCGCCGCCGTCATTGATAAGGACTACGCCGCCTCCCTGCTGGCCCGCTCCATCGGCGCGGACCTGTTCCTGATCTCCACTGCGGTGGACAAAGTCTACCTGAACTTCAACAAGCCGGACCAGCGGCCGATAGACGTGATGACCGTCTCCGAGGCGAAGCGGTACATGGCCGAAGGGCACTTCGCCAAAGGAAGCATGCTCCCCAAGATTCAGGCCATCATCTGGTTCCTGGAGGCGGGGGGCAAAGAGGCCATCATCACCAACCCCGAGAACATCGCCCGGGCGCTCCGGGGCGAGACCGGCACCCGAGTCATCCCCGATTAGCCTTGTCGTCTTCCGCGATACCGGGACGATTTTTGTGCCGGCGGCTCCCCCGCTGGCACAAAAATTGTCCCAGGCCTCTGCAACTTGACAAAAAACGGGGTTTGGGTATAATATATGTCCCGTCAGGGGGTTCGGGCCTTCAGGCCAGTTCGGTGGTCGGAGAGCCTGAAAACAGCCTGGGTGGTTATTGGGTCTTGACAAAGTTTGCGGGTTGTGGTATACTAATACTGCAATCGCAATCAGGACCTTAACAACTGAAGAGTGGCAGGTAAGGGAACGCTGAACGGGGCCTGCGTCAAACCGTAACGGTCCTCGGACCGTAGTCCGTTAGTCACGACGGAGAGTTTGATCGTGGCTCAGGATGAACGCTGGCGGCGTGCCTAATACATGCAAGTCGAGCGATGAGGCCCTTCGGGGCACATCAGCGGCGAACGGGTGAGTAACACGTGGGTGACCTGCCCCGAAGAGGGGGATAACCCTGGGAAACTGGGGCTAATACCCCATGTGCTGGGCGATTCGGTTCGTCCAGTAAAGCCGCAAGGCGCTTCGGGAGGGGCCCGCGGCCCATCAGCTGGTTGGTAGGGTAATGGCCTACCAAGGCGAAGACGGGTAGGGGGCGTGAGAGCGCGGCCCCCCACACTGGCACTGAGACACGGGCCAGACTCCTACGGGAGGCAGCAGTAAGGAATATTGCCCAATGGGCGAAAGCCTGAGGCAGCGACGCCGCGTGGGCGATGAAGGCCTTCGGGTCGTAAAGCCCTTTTCTGGGGGACGAGCAAGGACGGTACCCCAGGAATCAGCGCCGGCGAACTACGTGCCAGCAGCCGCGGTAAAACGTAGGGCGCGAGCGTTATCCGGATTCACTGGGCGTAAAGCGCGTTGAGGCGGCTCCGTAAGTTGGGCGTGAAAGCCCCGGGCTTAACCCGGGGAGGCCGTCCAATACTGCGGGGCTTGAGGGCAGCAGAGGGAGGTGGAATTCCCGGTGTAGTGGTGAAATGCGTAGATATCGGGAGGAACACCCGTGGCGAAGGCGGCCTCCTGGGCTGCTCCTGACGCTGAAGGCGAAAGCCAGGGGAGCGAACGGGATTAGATACCCCGGTAGTCCTGGCCGTAAACGTTGGATGCTGGGTGTGGGAGGAGATCTTCCTTCCGTGCCGAAGCTCACGCGTTAAGCATCCCGCCTGGGGACTACGGCCGCAAGGCTAAAACTCAAACGAATTGGCGGGGGCCCGCACAAGCAGCGGAGCGTGTGGTTTAATTCGATGCTACACGAAGAACCTTACCTGGGCTTGACATGCAGGTGGTAGGGATCCGAAAGGTGACCGACCCGCAAGGGAGCCTGCACAGGTGCTGCATGGCTGTCGTCAGCTCGTGCCGTGAGGTGTCGGGTTAAGTCCCGGAACGAGCGCAACCCCTGCCCCTAGTTACATGTGTCTAGGGGGACTGCCCGGGACAACTGGGAGGAAGGTGGGGATGACGTCAAGTCAGCATGGCCTTTATGCCCAGGGCTACACACACGCTACAATGGCCGGGACAATGGGTTGCTAAGCCGTGAGGCGGAGCCAATCCCCCAAACCCGGTCTCAGTTCGGATTGCAGGCTGCAACCCGCCTGCATGAAGCTGGAGTTGCTAGTAACCGCAGGTCAGCCATACTGCGGTGAATACGTTCCCGGGCCTTGCACACACCGCCCGTCACGTCATGGGAGCTGGCAACGCCTGAAGCCGGTGGGCCAACCCGAAAGGGAGGCAGCCGTCGAAGGCGGGGCTGGTGACTGGGACGAAGTCGTAACAAGGTAGCCGTACGGGAACGTGCGGCTGGATCACCTCCTTTCTAGGGAGTTCCGACCCCCGACCGCCGGTCGGAGGTCAACTCTCCCCCTTCAGCACCCTTCCTGCCACTCTTCAGCGGTTAAGGTCCTGCCTTCTGGGCCTGTAGCTCAGTCGGTTAGAGCACTCCTCTGATAAGGGAGTGGTCAGTGGTTCGAGTCCACTCAGGCCCACCAGGTCCGGGGATGTAGCTCAGATGGGAGAGCGCCTCCCTTGCACGGAGGAGGTCAGGGGTTCGAATCCCCTCATCTCCACCAGGGGCGCTTGACAGAACCGGCCAATGCTGGTATACTGGTAATCGGTACATTGATGATCGGCAATCCGTGAGGTGCGTATCGTAATGCGGGATTGCTTCCGGGAAGAGAGCAGCGGATAATCCTCGGGAAGTGGCATACTCGGGCGCAAAGACGGCCTGGGGTATGCCCAGGCCGTTTGCGTTTAAAAACACCCACGATGGGTTGACAATTGACCTGCGAGTCCTGCGGGGCTCGCAGGCCAGCGGTTAACCCCTCGGGCAGAGCCCTCGGGGCGAAGCCCTTCGGGCCGAGCCCTCAGGGTGAGGACCGCTGGTAGCACCTTAACAACCGAGTCAGAGGTGTGAGACTTCAATTTCTCCGCGTCACGGCAAGCTACTAAGGGCGTACGGTGGATGCCTTGGCGCCAGGAGCCGATGAAGGGCGTGGCACACTGCGATAAGCCTCGGGGAGCCGTGTGCAGGCGTTATATCCGGGGATGCCCGAATGGGGAAACCCGCCTGGGTCAAACCCAGGCACCGCCCGCTGAACCCATAGGCGGGACGGGGGGAACGCGGGGAACTGAAACATCTTAGTACCCGCAGGAAAAGAGAGTATTCCCTGAGTAGTGGCGAGCGAAAGGGGAACAGCCCAAACTGATGTCACTGAGTGGCGTGCCGGCCTATGTGGCATCGGGGTTGCAGGACCCGGCTGGGGGGCGGCACCACCCCCAGGGAGTTACCAATCCGCCCGTTAGCCGAATCCTCTGGAAAGAGGAGCCGCAGAGGGTGATAGCCCCGTAGGCGAAAACGGAGCGGACTCCCGCCGGTGATCCTGAGTACCACGGGACACGTGGAATCCTGTGGGAAGCCGGGAGGACCACCTCCCAAGGCTAAATACTCCCTGGCGACCGATAGCGCACAAGTACCGTGAGGGAAAGGTGAAAAGCACCCCGGTGAGGGGAGTGAAATAGAACCTGAAACCGTACGCCTACAAACGGTCAGAGGGCTATGCCCGACCTCGGTCGGGAAGGCCTGATGGCGTGCCTTTTGGAGAATGAGCCGGCGAGTTGCTCTCTGTCGCCCGGTTAAGGCAGTGACAGCCGGAGCCACAGCGAAAGCGAGTCCGAAGAGGGCGTGGTGGGACTTCGGTCCCACAGGTGGCAGGGAGCAGACACGAAACCAGGTGAGCTACCCATGGCCAGGGTGAAGCGGGGCTAACCCCCCGTGGAGGCCCGAACCTTTCACCGTTGCAAAGGTGTGGGATGAGCTGTGGGTAGGGGTGATATGCCTAACGAACCTGGAGATAGCTTGTTCTCCCCGAAATAGCTTTCGGGCTAGCCTCGCGTGTTCAGTACCGGAGGTAGAGCACTGGATGGGCTAGGGGGCTTATGCTTACCAAACCCAACCAAACTCCGAATGCCGGTACTCCACAGCGCGGGAGTCGGACTACGGGAGATGAGTTTCGTGGTCGAGAGGGGAAGAGCCCAGACCGTCGGCTAAGGTCCCCAAGTCCAGGCTAAGTGGGAAACGATGTGGGGTTGCTCAGACAGCCAGGAGGTTGGCTTAGAAGCAGCCATCCTTTAAAGAGTGCGTAACAGCTCACTGGTCGAGCGACCCTGCGCGGAAAATATAACGGGGCTTAAGCCTGGCACCGAAGCCACGGGTCTCCGCTTTGAGCGGGGGCAGTAGGGGAGCGTTCTGCACGCAGTGAAGCCGTACCGGAAGGAGCGGTGGAGCGTGCAGAAGTGAGAATGCCGGCATGAGTAGCGAGAAACGCGTGAGAACCGCGTTCGCCGAAAGCCCAAGGTTTCCGACGGAAGGGCAGTCCGCGTCGGGTGAGTCGGGCCTAAGCCGAGGCCGAATGGCGTAGGCGATGGACATCCGGTTAATATTCCGGAACCACCCGGGTGGAGCGAAGGGGGGACGCCGTGGGGTAGGCCAGCCTGTTACTGGATTCAGGTGCCAAACCGGTAGGGCGTTGATGGGGGCAGGAAAATCCGTCCCCGGAGCCCGAGAGGTGATGGCGAGGCGCAAGCCGAAGTGGTCCAGCCCTGCGGCCAAGAAAAGCCTCTCAGCGTTGAAGCCCGGGTGCCCGTACCGCAAACCGACACAGGTGGGCTGGGTGAGTATCCTCAGGCGAACGGGAGAACCCTCGTTAAGGAACTAGGCAAAATGGCCCCGTAACTTCGGGAGAAGGGGTGCCCCGGTAGGGTGAAGGCCCGCGCGGCCGGAGCCCGAGGGGGCCGCAGTGAAATGGCCCTGCCGACTGGTTACCAAAACCACAGGTCTCTGCAAACTCGTAAGAGGATGTATAGGGGCTGACGCCTGCCCAGTGCCGGAAGGTTAAGGGGAGGGGTTAGCCGCAAGGCGAAGCTCTGAACCGAAGCCCCGGTGAACGGCGGCCGTAACTATAGGCTGGACCGCTGTAGTTACGTTAATAAACCTGGCTATATGCTGGGAAGCCCGGTGGATCCTCCGGTACTCGCTCCTGCCGGGAGCAGTAACAATCCAGGAGGTGCGGGCAATCAGCAGGAAAGGCTCCCAGAGAGCCCTCCAGGAGATGAGGGAATGGCCCTGAACGTGAAACGCATTCCGCCACACATCGGCTACTATCTGGCAGGGTTCGCCGATGGGGAAGGGAGTTTTAATGTCTCCTTCCGACCTCGTCCAGACTACCAGGTTCCCTGGAAAATCTCTCTCTGCTTCAATGTTTCCCAGAGAGAGCGGGTGATTCTGGCTCTGTTCAAACGGTATCTCCAATGTGGGACGTTGCGGCAGCGGGAGGATGGGGTCTGGTACTACGAGGTCAACAATCTGAATGCGATCTGCGAACATGTGATTCCGTTCTTTGAGCGGTTTCGCTTCCTGTCGGCGAAGAAGAAGCGCGATTTCGCGAAGTTCAAGAAAATCGCCCGGCTGATGCAGGAAGGGCGACATCTCACGGAAGACGGAGTGCGAGAAATCCTGAACATCAGGGCCGGGATGAACGATGGAGGGGCCGGGCGGCGCAAATACTCCGATGAGGAGATTCTGAGCCGCCTGCAGGGAGAATCCTCAGAGACCATACGCCAGGCATCCGCTGGATCTGAAGACGCCGCCGATTCAGACGGATGATGAGATGGTCCGATCTCCGTGGCGACACGGAGGGCCCGGGATGTCCCGGGCCGCACTGGCCAGGGGCTTCCAGAGAGCCCTGCTGTCGGTGTAACGGAATGAACGGTCCTAAGGTAGCGAAATTCCTTGTCGGGTAAGTGTGAACTTGCCCCGTTGCCCCGTGAGGGGCAACCGAACGCCGGCTCATATCGGGGAAGCCCTCCTGCGGAAGCGGGACCGCAGTGGGTAATCCCGAGGGAAGTCGCCCCCAAAGGGGTTGACCCCGTAACGACTGACCCGAAAGGGGAGGCGCACTGACCTCCGGTGCGCAACACGCCGGCTCTCACCCTTCTGCCCGATGCAGAAGAAAGGGGCAACTATGGAGGCGTCCTTCAGACAGGAGGAAGTGGGGTGTTGCATCAATGAATCCATCCGGCCAGCGGAGATATGCGAAGGACGATCTCCTACGGTTGCTCGGTGAGATGAAGGGATAGTCTGCGCCCTGAGGAAACTCAGGGGAGGCGCGAAGTTCCGACCCGCACGAATGGCGTAACGAGCGGGGCGCTGTCTCAACGAGGGACCCGGCGAAATTGAAGTCGCGGTGAAGATGCCGTGTACCCGCACCAGGACAAAAAGACCCCGTGGAGCTTTACTGCAACTTGGTACTGGGTTAGGGCTGGGTCTGTGTAGGATAGGTGGGAGGCGGAGAAGCCGGGGCGCCAGCCTCGGTGGAGCCAACCTTGAAATACCACCCTGGCTCAGTCTTGGCCCTAACCCCTGGCCGTAATCCGGCAGGGGGACCGTGCCAGGTGGGCAGTTTGACTGGGGCGGTCGCCTCCTAAAATGTAACAGAGGCGCCCAAAGGTCCCCTCAGGTGGAATGGAAACCCACCGAAGAGTGCAAAGGCATAAGGGGGCTTGACTGTGAGGCGGACATGCCGAGCAGGGACGAAAGTCGGGCTTAGTGATCCCACGGTACCGGGTGGAAGGGCCGTGGCTTACCGGACAAAAGCTACCCCGGGGATAACAGGCTGGTGAGGCCCAAGAGTTCACATCGACGGCCTCGCTCGGCACCTCGATGTCGGCTCGTCGCATCCTGGGGCTGGACAAGGTCCCAAGGGTTGGGCTGTTCGCCCATTAAAGCGATACGTGAGCTGGGTTCAGACCGTCGTGAGACAGGTCGGTCTCTATCCGGTGCGGGCGCAGGGGACTTGAGGGGAGCTGCCCTCAGTACGAGAGGACCAGGGTGGACAGACCTCTGGTGTGCCAGCTGTCCCGCCAGGGGCATCGCTGGGTAGCCATGTCTGGCAGCGATAACCACTGAAAGCATCTAAGTGGGAAACGCGCCCCAAGATGAGGTCCCCCACCGGGTCAACCGGGTAAGACCGCCGGGAGACTACCGGTTAGATAGGCGGGAGGTGTAAGCGCAGCAATGCGTTGAGCCGACCCGTACTAACGGTCGAGGGCTTGCCGTGATGCGGAGAAATTGGAGCCTCACTGATCTGACTCGGTTGTTGGGTGAAAGACAGGGGGCAGTTGCCTCTGAGGTGACTGCCACCTGACCTGAAGTGGCCTCCTGGTGACTGGAGCGGCGGGGAAACACCCGGTCCCATCCCGAACCCGGCAGTTAAGCCCGCCAGCGCCGATGGTACTGGAGGGGCAGCCCTCTGGGAGAGTAGGTCGTTGCCAGGAGGCCCTTTTCTTTAAGAGAAAAGTGCCAGGCACTTGCAAAGTGCCTGGCACTTTTTTATCTCTTCGGCACCCATTTCACCGCATCAAAGCCGAGTTGCCGGGAGAGGTAGGGCTCAAAAGTGACGTCCGCCAGAGAGACGTAGTCGTCCCGCGTGCCCCGGAAGCGGTAGGTGCCCAGCGAGACCCACTGGTTGCCGTACGCCGACTGGTTCACCACCCGCAGGGTGAAGCCGTCGGCGTGGGAAATCCAGTAACGGGCTTTGGTCGTGGTGGCGTTGCGGCTGGGGATGTAGACGAAGACCTCGTACCACCCGGCCCTCAGGCGAGGATACCAGCGGGCCCAGTTGTAGTTGGTCCGGATGCGGTCGTTGTTGTAGGTCCAGAGCATCCGCCCGTTGTATCCAACGTAGGCAACTCTCCACCCAGTGGCGCTCCCCCCGGTGACAAATCCCGCATCCGTGTCGTCCACGATGACCGTGCCCGGCGCGGGAGCGGGCGGGGTCGGTGGGGTGCTGCCGTCAATCCTCTGCCAGGAAAGTTTGGCGACAGCGTGCCCGGCCCGCTCGTAGTACTCCATTTTGACCGGGATGTTCCCTCCGGGCAGATAGATGTCCCCGACGTACGTCGTTTCGGCCTGCTCCCGCCAGGCATCCAGGAGCAGATGGTCGTTCACCCAGAGGCGGCCGCCGTCGTCCACGGTCATGGTGAAGCGGTACATCCCGGCAGGAAGGCTCAGGTTGCGGGTCCAGCGGACGGAGAATTCGTCGGCGTTGATGCCGGGCGCGGGGGCGCCCAGGCCCCAGTTAAAGTTGATGCTGGCATCATCCCGGACCAGGGCAGGACTCCCGGACAGGGTGGCATTGTTGTAGTATTCGCCGCGCCAGTTGGTGATGGTCGGTGGGGCGACATCCCAGGAGAATCGGATGAGGGCCCCGCCCGTCCGTTCGTAGAATTCCACGATGACCAGGTGGTGCCCCGCGCTGAGGGCCCGGTCCACGCTGACGGTTTGGGGTGGATGGTCGTACCACTCGTTGATGATGAGCGCGCCGTCCAGCCAGACCCGCACGCCGTCGTCGCTGGTGGCGGTGAAGCGGTAGGTGGTGGGGGATGGCACTTCTATATAGCGGGTCCAGCGGGCAGAGAAATAGTCGGCGTTGATTTCCGGCGCGGGGGAACCGGTGCCCCAGTCGTAATCCAGGTTGGCCTCCGCGCGCCAGAGGACCGGGCTCCCCGCCAGGTCGGCGTTGTTCCAGTACGCGGCCTGCCAGACGGGGTCAGTGTGCTGGGGACCGGGCCCCTGGGCTGCCGCCCCGCCTGTCAGTAGAAGAACGGTCAGAAGACTGATCAGGAAGCGCACCTCCTTTTTCATCTCTCCCTCCTTTCTTTCAGAGATGCCCGATGTGAAAGCGTCGGGCTTGTTTTGCAAAGCCCCTTCGGGGCTCTGGGCAGCCCAACGGTTTGTCTGCTTCTTATAGACGCTGCAAAGGGGGTTCTTGTTTCCATTGTATCCCCAAACGGGCTCTGAATGGGTTTCACAGGGATAACAAATGCGTGACAGTGCGAGAGGTGAATCGCTTGCTCAAACGGGAGAAGATGGTATACTAACGGCGGCAATCTTCCGGCGAGTTTTTCGGGAGGACCTGGAACTTCGTGAACGACACTCGCTCTGCTCCACCTGATCTCCCTCCCGGTACGGTCACCTGGGCGGAAGTGAACCTGGCGGCGGTTGCCGCCAATATTCAGTCGTTCTGCCGGTTCGTTGGCCCGCGCGTTCAGGTCATCGCGGTGGTCAAGGCCAATGCCTACGGCCACGGCGCCGTTCCCGTCGCCCGGGCGGCCCT
>JAPYWT010000043.1 GCA_028276215.1 Thermoflexus sp.
CCCCTTCTGGGCCAGAATGGCCCCCCGGACGCGCACCAGGGGGAGGAGGTACTCCACCAGGGTGGGCATCTCCGCCAGGGCGCGGGCGATGGCCCAGTCGTACGCCTCCCGGTAGCCGGGCCGGTGGGCCAGGTCCTCCGCCCGCGCGTGGATGACCTCCACGTCCGGGAACCCCAGCCGTCGGAGCAGATGCTCCAGGAAGTCCACCTTCTTGCGGGTGGCCTCCAGCAGGGTCAGGCGCATCCCCGGGCAGACGATGCGCAGGGGGAGGCCGGGGAATCCGGCCCCGGTGCCCACGTCTATCACCCGGGCCCCGGCCTGGAGTTCCGCGCGGGGCAGGACCAGCAGGCAGGAGAGGGAGTCCAGGAAATGGCGAACCTGGACGCCCTCATAGTCAGTGATGGCGGTCAGGTTGAACCGCCGGTTCCACTCCACCAGTTCCTCGTAGTAGGTCTGGAAGAGGGCCAGGTGGGTTTCTTTCAGGGTGATGCCCAGTTCCCGGGCGCCGCGCAGGAGTTTGTCCATAATATGCGCCCTTCACGGCTGCGGCGTCGGAGTGGGCAGGGCCTCGGGCGGGAGCGGGGTCAGCGGCAGGCCGAAGTACGCCTCCACCACCTGCCGGGCCATCGGCGCCGCCACCGTGGAGCCCTCCCCGGCGTTCTCCACCACCACCGCGAAGGCAATCTGGGGATTGTCGGCCGGGGCGAAGCCCGCAAACCACGAGTGGGGCTCCTTGCCCGGATTCTCCGCCGTCCCCGTCTTGCCCGCGACGGGGATGCTCATCCCCAGGAACCGGTGGGTCGCCGTGCCGATGGGGGCCGTCGTCACCCCCGCCAGCGCCTCCCGGATGACCGCCAGATGCTCCGGGGAGACGGGAAGGGTGCCCATCGCTTCCGGCTGAAAGACCACTTCCGGCTCCGTCCCCGCCGCGGCGATGCGGGCCACCACGTAGGGCCGATAAAGGGTGCCGCCGTTGGCGACCGCCGCCATCATCCGCGCCACCTGCAGCGGCGTCACCAGCAGGTCCCCCTGCCCGATGGCCAGATTGACCGAGTCCCCGGGCCACCAGGGGGTCCCGGACGCCGCCTGCTTCCAGGCCGGGTCGGGAATCAGCCCCGCCGCCTCCGGAATGCCGACCAGCCCGGTGGGGACCCCCAGCCCGAAGGCCCGGCCAAAGGTCGGCAGCAGGTTCGGGTCTATGCCGTCCAGTTGCTGGCCGACGGTGAAGAAGGTGGTGTTGCAGGAAGCCGTCAGCGCGTCCTTCAGGTTGATGCTCCCGTGGGCCTTCCAGCACTCCTTCCGGTAGGCGGCACCCAGCCCTTCCCAGTAGCCCGGGCACCAGAACGTGCTTTCGGGGGTCAATCCGCCCTTCTCCAGGCCGGCCGCCATCGTCACAATCTTGAAGACCGAGCCGGTGGGATAGAGCCCCTGGGTGGCCCGGTTCAGAAGGGGACGGTCGGGGTGGGAGAGGACGGCGGCCCGCTCCAGCGCGCTCCCCGGCCCCACGAAGACGTTCTGGTTGAAGTTCGGACCGCTGGCCATGGCCAACACCGCCCCGGTATGGACGTCCAGAACGACGATGGCCCCGCGCCGGCCCCCCAGAATCTCCTCCACCTTCTGCTGGAACTCCCGGTCCAGAGTCGTATAAAGGGCCCGGCTGGGGACGGCGTCCCGGCGGGCCAGCACCTCCAGGGTCTGGCCCGTGGGGGACATCAGGTAGAGGGTGCCGCCGTGCCGCCCGGCCAGGTACATCTCCCCCCACGCCTCCAGCCCGGCGACGCCCACCCACTCGTCGCCGCGGTAGCCCAGGCGCCGGTACGCCTCCGCCTGCTCGGCCGGAATCAGCCCCACCCAGCCCACGACGTGGGGCGCGATGCCGTCCCCCCAGTAGACCCGTCCCGGCTTCTCGCGCGCCTCAATCCCCGGCGTGTTCAGCAGCAGGTCGGCGTTCTCTATGCTGACCTGGGCCGGGATGTCGGCGACGGGGCTCCACCAGTCGGCGGGGCGGCCCTCGTAGCGGGCCCGGATGGCCTCCGGGGAGAGCCCCGTCAGCCGGGAGAGGACGGCCAGGACCGCCCCCTCGTCCTGAATCCGGCTGGGGACAACGCCCACGGTGACGATTTTCCCCTCCGCTGCCAGCGCCCGGCCGTTGCGGTCGTAGATGTTGGCCCGGGCGGGGATTTGGTAGTCCATATAGAGATAATTCGCCTCCCCCAGTCCGGGCCAGATGATGTCGCCGGAGCCCTCCACCCACCAGTGCCCGTCCTGCAGGACCAGGGGGATGACGGTGTCGGTGACCAGTGTCCCCACCAGCGCGGTCTCCCAGGAGAGGCGGGCGGCGGCCTGGGCGCGTGCCCCCTCCTGCAGGACGGCCCGGAGGGTCGCGGTGGCCGTGAGGACGGTGGCGGTCTGGACGGCGGACTGGTAGCGGGCGGCGAACCGGTCCGGGGGGACGGCGGCCCGCACGGCGGGCGAGAGGAGGGCGTACATCGTGCCGGTATCCCCCTGCTCCCAGGCCGTCAGGAAGGCCGCCGCCACTGCCTCGGGGGTTTCGGGGACCGGCGTCGGGGTTGAGGTGGGCGGAACCGGGGTCGGGTCGCCCGCAGGGGAGACCGGCCCGCGACAGGCGGCCAGCAGGATGATGACGGTCAGCCAGAGACGCCGTATTCGCTTCACGGTCAGAATTATAACCGGATTGGGGGATGCGGGCAAATGGAGTTCTCTAAAACCACGAAGGACACGAAGAGCACGAAGGAACTTTCGCACCTTTCGTGCCCTTCGTGGATTTGACTTCTACCGATTTTGGGATACAATTTCCCCAAAGGGGGGAACATGGACGGTTTCAGAGAGTACGACCATTACGATGGCCTCGGACTGGCCGAACTGGTCCGCAGAAAAGAAGTCTCCCCGGCGGAACTGGTAGAAGAAGCGATTCGCCGCATAGAGACGGTCAACCCCCAGATCAACGCCGTCATCCACCCGATGTACGACCTCGCCCGCCAGCAGGTGCAGCAGGGGCTGCCCGAGGGGCCGTTCCGGGGCGTCCCTTTCCTGCTGAAAGACCTGCTGGTCTACTACGCCGGAGTCCCCACCCGCAGCGGCAGCCGCTTCTTCCGGGACTTCGTCCCCGACCACGATAGCGAAATCGTCCGGCGCTACCGCCAGGCCGGGGTGGTGGTCCTGGGCAAGACCAACACGCCGGAATTGGGGCTGGTGCCCTACACGGAGCCCGTCCTCTTCGGGCCGTCCCGGAACCCGTGGGACCTCTCCCGCACCACGGGCGGGTCCAGCGGAGGGTCGGGGGCGGCGGTGGCGGCGCGCCTGGTCCCGGTTGCCCACGGCAACGACGGCGGGGGCTCCATCCGCATCCCGGCCTCCTGCTGCGGCGTCTTCGGGCTCAAGCCGACGCGCGGCCGCACCCCCATGGGCCCCGACATCGGCGAAGCCTGGCGCGGGATGGCCATCAACCACGTCCTGACCCTCTCCGTGCGGGATAGCGCGGCCATGCTGGACGCCACTGCCGGGCCGGACGTCGGTGCTCCGTACATCATCCCGCCGCCAGAGCGCCCGTTTCTGGAGGAGGTCGGACGGGACCCCGGTCGGTTGCGCATCGCCTTCACCACCCGGCCCCTCCTGCCCGGCACCGTCCACCCGGACTGTGTCCGCGGGGTGGAGGAGACGGCCCGGTTGTGCCAGGACCTGGGCCACATCGTGGAGGAGGCGGCCCCCCAGATAGACGGCCATGCCTTCGCCCGCGACTTTCTGACCATGGTCTGTGCCGAAACGCGGGCGGACATAGAAGAGGGGGAGGCCCTGACCGGGCGAAAGGCCCGCTACGGGGAGTTTGAGCCGGCCACCTGGGCGCTGGGGCTTCTGGGGCGGCAGATTTCCGCCAGCGACTACTCCGGCGCCCTGCGGGCGCTCCAGCGCGCGGCCCGTCAGGTGGGCGCGTTCTTTGAGAAATACGACGTCCTCCTGACCCCCACGCTGGCGACGCCGCCGATGGAGATCGGATGGCTGCAGCCCACCGGGGTGAAGGCCGTCGCGCTGAAATTGCTGGGGTCGCTGAACGCGGGCGCGCTGCTGAACAAACTGGCGGGGATTGAGGCGCTGGCGGAGGAGGTCTTTGCCTTCATCCCGTTCACGCCCGTTTTCAACGTCACCGGGCAGCCCGCGATGTCGGTGCCGCTGGTGTGGAACGACGAGGGGTTGCCCATTGGGATGCACTTCGTGGCCCGCTTCGGGGATGAAGCGACGCTCTTCCGGCTGGCGGCGCAGTTGGAGCGGGCCCGCCCCTGGTTTGACCGTCGCCCGCCAATCGGACGTGGATGAACACAGCAAGAATCGTTTCGTAAAAACCACGAAGGACACGAAGGCTCCAAAAAGGGCACAAAGGATTTTATTGCCCCTTTGTGTCCTTTGTGCATCCTTTGTGGTAGGTAATTACGAGAAATGAGAGAAATGGAAGCCAAAGACCCGGTTACGCTGGTAAAGGCGATCAGTGAAATTGCGGCGGGGTTGCCCCCTCTTCGCGTGCTCCAACTCTACGAATTTGCTCTTTTCCTTCAGTCCCACCCGCTTCCGGCGGAGGAAACGCTGGCGAGGATTGCGACCGATGAGGCGCTGTGGGATGCCCAGTTTGCCGCCACCCGGGATGAAGAGTGGGCCGCGCTGGTGGCATCCGTTGAAGCGGAGATCCGGGAGGGGAATACGCTCCCTATGTTTGATGAGCATGGCGAATTCATTGAGCACCTATTGTGAAATCTCAAACCACTCGCTCGTTCTGGAAACACTATCGGTCCCTGCCTGCCCATATTCGCCAGCAGGCGCGGCGCGCCTATCAGATATGGCGCGACAATCCAGCGCATCCGAGCCTGTTCTTCAAACGCGTGAGAGAAGATCCGCCGGTCTACTCTATTCGCATCGGTTTGGGTTACAGGGCTTTAGGCATCCTCAAGGGTGATACCATTTTCTGGTTTTGGATTGGCGGTCACGATGAGTATGACCGCCTGATCCGGTAAAGCCCCACTGCTGATTCGCGTTGATCTGCGTCCCGTCTATAAAATCCACGCAAATCACATAAGGAGGAAACGATGAAACGCCTGTCGCCTGTCCTGCTCGTGCTGATGGCCGTCCTGCTGGTGACGGCCTGCAAGCCCCCCGCCACCCCTCCGGCGGACAAATTGGCCGAGGTGCTGGCGCGGGGCACGCTCATCGTCTCCACCGACCCGGCGTATCCGCCGCAGTCGGAACTGGTGGAGGGGGCCCAGCGCGCGGCCAACACCAAATGCACCTCCGACCAGCACACCGCCAACGAACTCCAGGGCTTTGACATTGAGGTCACCAAAGAGGTGGCCCGGCGGCTGGGGGTGGAGGCCTGCTTCGTCACCCCCAACTGGGACCTCATCGTCGCCGGCGGCTGGGCCGACCGCTGGGACATCAGCATCGGCTCCATGACCATCACCCCCTCCCGCATGGAGAAACTCTACTTCAGCCAGCCCTACTACACCACCCCGGCGGCCTTCTTCGTCCACAAGGACAACACTACCTTCCAGAAGCCCTCCGACCTCTCCGGCAAGCGCATCGGCTTCGGCACCGCCACCACCTACGAGTACTACCTGGAGGGGATTCTGGAAATCCCCGGCGAGAAGTTTGAAGTGGTGGTCCAAAACCCGGTCCTCAAGCCCTACGACACCGACCTCTTCGCCCTGCAGGACCTGGCGCTGGGGGACGGCGTGCGGCTGGATGCGGTGCTGACGGCTCAGCCCACGGGGGCCGGCGCCATCGCCGACGGCCTGCCCATCAAGCAGTTGGGCGACCCGGTCTTCTTTGAGTACCTGGCCGCCGCGGTGGACAAGGCCGCCGGGAAGGACCCTGTGCCGCTCATCAAGAAGGTCAGCGAGATTATCCAGCAGATGCACGCTGACGGCACACTGGCCAAACTGAGCCAGCAGTTCTACGGGCTGGACCTGGCCAGCCCGGCGGCCAAGTTTGACCTGAACGCGCTGAAGCAGTGGTAGGGGAGTTGCGGCGGCGGCCAGAGGCCGCCGCCGCAAACCCCAACAGTTCATAGAGGACGATGTTTTGCATCGGCGGCGAAGCCGCCGATGCAAAACAATTTCAGGCTTTGGGAGGGTTTATGGAAGTCACAAACGCGCCATTATCCCCGGAGTCCGACCCGGACCTGGCAGTCGGCCTGGCACTGGTCCGGAAAGCCCGCCGGGCCCGCCTGATAGAGACGGCCAAAGTGGGCGTTGTCTGGCTGGTCCTCCTGGCCCTGCTGACCGCCGGACTCCTGCAACTCCGCTTCAGCCCCCAGTACGTCTTCCAGCACGCCGACTTCGTCCTGCGCGGCGTGGGGACGACCATCGGGGTGTCGGTGGTATCCATTCTCATCGCCTCCGTGCTGGCCCTCTTCGGCGCCCTGGGACGGCTCTCCCGCAACCCCATCGCCCAGGGCATCTCCAGTTTTTATATTTCGGTCATCCGGGGAACTCCCCTCCTGATTCAGGTCTACTTCATCTATCTGGGCCTGCCCCAAATCGGCCAGCAACTGAAGGCCCTGGGGTACCCCCAACTGGCCAACGTTTTCACCCTCACTGAGATTCAGTCCGGCATCCTGGCCCTGAGCCTGAACTACGGCGCGTATATGACGGAGATTTTCCGCGCCGGCCTGCAGGCGGTGGGGCACGGGCAGTACGAGGCCGCCGCCGCGCTGGGGATGACCCGCTGGCAGATGCTCCGCCGCATCATCCTCCCCCAGGCCATCCGGGTCATCATCCCGGACGTGGGCAACCAGTTCATCGCCATGCAGAAGGACTCGGCGCTGGTCTCCCTGATGGGGGTCTGGGAAATCACCTTCCGGGCCAACCGCCTGGCCCGTAAAGATAGCAGGTTCATTGAAATGCTCCTGGTGGCGGCGACGCTCTACTGGATTCTCACGATTGTCTCCTCCTGGCTGCAAAGTCGTCTGGAGAAACGGATGGCCCATGCATACGAACGGTAACCCCATCGTCCGTGTCCAGAATCTCCACAAGTGGTTCGGCCTCCTCCACGTCCTGCGGGGCATCTCCCTGGAGGTCTACCCGCAGGAGGTGGTGGTCATCATCGGGCGCAGCGGCTCCGGCAAGTCCACCTTCCTGCGATGTCTCAACCTGCTGGAGGAGCCAACCAGCGGTCGGATAGAGATTGACGGGATTGTGGTGGAGGCCGCCAACGGCGAACTGCTCCCCGAATCCCGTGCCCGGGCGCGGGACCTGCGCTTGAAGACCGGGATGGTCTTCCAGGACTTCAACGTCTTCCCCCACAAGACGACATTGGAGAACGTGATTGAGGCACCGATCGTTGTAAAAGGGGTGCCGAAGGAGCAGGCGGTGGAGAAGGCCCGGGAACTCCTGCGCAAGGTGGGACTCCTGGATAAGCAGGACGTTCACCCCATCCGCCTCTCCGGTGGGCAGAAACAGCGGATAGCCATCGCCCGCGCGCTGGCCATGGAGCCGAAGGTGATGCTCTTTGACGAGCCGACCTCGGCGCTGGACCCGGAACTCATCGGCGAGGTGCTGGCAGTGATGAAGGACCTGGCCCTGGAAGGGACGACAATGATCGTCGTCACTCACGAGATGGGGTTTGCGCACGAGGTGGCGGACCGGGTCATCTACATGGAGGGGGGCGTGCTGGTGGAGGAGGGCCCCCCGGACCAGATATTCACCTGTCCCCAGGACCCCCGCACCCGCCAGTTCCTGGCCCGGATTATTGAGAGCGGGCGTCTGGTGTAGATGAATCCGCATACCCGAAAACTGCTCCGACTCTCCGCTCACCCCGGCTCTCCGCCGATGTGGTTCCTCCCCCTCTGGGCGACGGTCTGCGGCGCGGTGGCCGCCGCCGCACCGCTGACCATGACGGGCCTCGCGCGGCTGCTGCTGGCCCTGTTCCTGGTGGAACTGGGGTGGGGGGAACTCTGGCTGGCCGTGGTGGCGACCGACTGGGCCACCCCGCTGGGCCGCTGGCAGCGGTGGAAGGATGAACTGTCCCACTCCTCCACCGGCGATGCCGCGGCCGGGAGGGAAGACCGCCCCCTCCTCCCCTACGCCCGCCCCAACTCTCCGGCGGACCGTCTGGGCCGCTGGCTGGCCCAACTGACCTCCTGGGGGCGGATGGTCCTCCTCCCCATGACGGGTCCGGCCCTGGGAAGCGCGCTGGTCGGCCTTCTGCTCTCCCTGGCGCTCTCGGCTGTACTGGGCCGGGATTTTCTTCTGCTCACGCTGGGTATCCTGGCCTCTGCCCAACTGATCGCCCTGGCCAGGGGAGGGCGTGGAGGGGTGGGCCCCGGCGTCGGTACGGCCTTCCGGGCGGGATTCGGCTGGCTGGCCGGTCACCTGGCCTTCGCTCCCCTCTCCCTTCCCTCGGCGGCCCTGGCGGGGGCGCTCTCCCTGGCCGCATCCGGTGCGGAAGATTCGCCGGGGAGGGCCCGCCGGGCCCTCTGGGTCGGCGGTTACCTGAGCGCGCTGCTCCTGCTGATCGCGTTCCAGCGCCCCCTGGCGGTTCCCTTCGTCGCTTTTCTGGCCCTGCCGCCGCTCCTGACCGATCCCGCTGAGGGCACCCCCGGCTGGCTCCGGCGGTACGGGCTCTGGCTGGCCGCCGCCATGCTCCTTTCCGCCTCGGCGCTGTAGAGACCGGGAGTTGGGGCAGGCGGCGCAGCCGCCCGTCCCAACCCCTCCCAGATGCTCACCATGCTCTGGCTGTGGATTCTGATCGGCGTTCTCCTGCTGGCGGCCGTCCTATACTGGCAACTGGTCATCGCCGAGGGGTCCTATCTGGGCCCCCGCGTGGTGGCCCTCCTCTACGACTGGGCCGCCCCTGCCTACGAACGGATCAAGGGATTTGACCCCGAGACGGAGCAGTGGTTTCTGGGCCTGCCGCTGGCGATGGCCCTGGAGCGAATTCCCGACCCGTTCGTGCTGGACGTGGGCACCGGGACGGGGCGGCTCCCCCGCGCCCTCTGCTTCCAGCCCCGCTTCCGGGGCCACGTGGTGGGGCTGGACCTCTCCCGCCGGATGCTGGCCCACGCCGTCCACCTGCTCCGCCCCTACGCCGACCGGGTGACCCTCATCTGGCAGGACGCCCGGACCCTCCCCTTCCCGGACAACACTTTTGACGCGGTCACGTCTCTGGAGATGCTGGAGTTCACCCCCGACCCGCGCCAGGTGCTTCGGGAGATGGTGCGCGTCCTGCGGCCGGGGGGCGTCCTTCTGGTGACCAACCGGGTGGGCCGGGATGCCCTGTTCCTGCCGGGGCGGGCCTTCTCCCGCCAGAAGTTCGCGGCTCTGCTGGACGAACTGCCGCTGGAGAACGTCCGGACCCAGTACTGGCAGGTGGACTACGATCTGGTCTGGGCGCGGAAGACGGGGAGGCCGGTAGGGGGCGGCGTCCGGCCGCTGGCGGAGGTCCTGCGCTGCCCCGATTGCGGCCAGACGGGGATGGTGGAGGCCGACCGGGCGTACCGCTGCCCGCGCTGCGGGCGGGTCTGCCCGGTGGCCCCTGACGGCGTGGTGGAAGTAGCACAGGATTGAATCCTGTGCTACGGGAGGAGGACCGGGCGCAGTTCGGGAGCGTACCGGTCTATGATCTCCGGCGTGATGGCGTTCGCCCGGCAGATGTCCCGATACAGATAGGCCGACGGTCGGTACGTTCGCCGTCCGGTCTGCGGGTCCAGTTCTATCAACCCGAAGCGCAGCGTCCACCCCTCCGCCCACTCAAAGTTGTCCACCAGCGTCCAGTGGTAGTAGCCCATGATGGGGACGCATCCCTGCAGGACGCGCCAGAGGCGGTGCAGGTGTAGGATGAGGTAGCGGGGACGCTGGTCGTCGTCGGCGTCGGGGATGCCGTTCTCGGTGACGTAGATGGGGAGGCCCAGGTACGAGAGGCGCTTCAGCGAACGCTCCATACCGTCCGGGTAGAACTCCCCGTACCCGCCGTCCAGGAGTTCGGCGTCCGGAGCGTGGAGGTTGCGGCCGAAGAGGGACTCGGGGTGGTGGCGGTCAAAGGCCACCCGGTCGCGGGTATAGTAGTTCAGGCCGATCCAGTCCAGGGTCCTGCGCAGTCGCCAGGCGAAGCCGAAGCCCAGGGGGAAGAGCCAGCGCCCCCGGGTCGGGGCGGCCAGGAAGGCCTCGTTGTACCCCCGGTCCTGCAGGCCCGCGACCCAGCGGTCCAGCGGGGAGCGGGGGTTGGCGGGGTCAAAAATGCGCAGGTTGTGGGCAAATCCCACCCGGGCGTGGGGCTGAAGGGCGTGGATACGGCGGTAGGCCACGGCGTGCGCCCGCATCAGGTGCCGCCCCGCCCGCATCCCGGCGCCGAAATCCTGCTTCCCCGGCGGAAAGACCCCCGCCAAGTAGCCCATGTAGACGTAGACGTTGGGTTCGTTGACCGTGCACCAGAGGTCACAGAACTCCCCCAGTGCCTCCACCACCCGGGCGACGTAGCGCTCAAAGAAGAAGACGGCCCGGGGGTTCTCCCACCCGCCCATTTCGGCCAGCCACAGGGGGTTGGTGAAGTGGTGGAGGGTGACCATGGGCTCCAGTCCCCGTTCCCGCAGGGCCCGGAGCATGGCCCGGTAGCGGTCCAGCGCGGCGTCGTCAAAATATCCCTCGCGCGGCTCCACCCGGGACCATTCCACGGAGAGGCGGTGAGCGTTCTGGCCCAGTTCGGCGGCGCGGTCAAAGTCCGCCTCGGCGTTCTCCCACCAGTTACAGGCCAGCCCTGACCTGTGCCCCTC
>JAPYWT010000044.1 GCA_028276215.1 Thermoflexus sp.
CCTGGGGTCGTTCCTGATCCTGCGGGAACACCTGAGCCGCCCGCTGGTGGTCGGGCTGGCGGTGGCCACCGTCGGCTCGGCCATCATCGGCCTGGACGACTGGGGGCAGGGCACCCACCGGCTGACCGGGGACCTGCTGGCGCTGGCGGGCGCGCTCTCTGTGGCGGTTTATTTTCTCATTGGGCGACGGCTGCGGGCCCGCCTCTCCCTGCTGGCCTACGTCTTTCCCGTCTACTCCACCGCCGCCGTCGTCCTGATGGCCGTCGCCGCCCTGGCGCGCGTCCCGCTGGGCGGGTACCCGTCCATCCACTGGCTCTGGCTGCTCCTGCTGGCGCTGGGGCCGCAGATTACCGGCCACTCTTCCCTGAACTGGGCCCTGCGCCATCTCCCGGCCACGTATGTGACCCTGGCCGTCCTGGGCGAGCCCATCGGATCCAGCATCCTGGCCTGGATTATCCTGGGGGAGATTCCGGGCATCATCACACTCATCGGCGGCGCGCTGGTCCTGACCGGCATCGCCATCGCCAGCCGGTAGAAGGATATGAATAAAGTCAAGATTTACCTGGATATGTGTGCGATCCAGCGCCCGTTGGATACTCCAGAGCAACTGCGCATTCTTCTGGAAGCCGAGGCAGTGCTGGGCATTCTCTCCGTTTGCGAGAGGGGAGAAGTGGATTTAATCTCATCTGAGGCGTTGATCTACGAAAACGAGCAAAATCCCTCACTAATTCGCCGGGAATATGCCAGCGCTGTGCTGGAGCAAGCCAGTATAACCGTTCAGGTAACGGCAGATGTAGAGGAGCGGGCAAAATATCTCTCGTTGTACGGAATCAAGCCGTTGGATGCGCTGCATCTGGCGTCAGCCGAAAAAGGGGAGGCGGATTATTTTTGTACCTGCGACGACCGGTTGATGCGCCAGGCCAGGCGCGTTCCAGGTTTAGCAGTCAGGGTGGTTACACCGGTAGAGTTCATCCAGGAGTTGGAGAAATGGTTATAGAAGCCAAGCCGCTGGTGGAAATCAATCAGCAAGCCATACACCTGCTATACCGGGAATTGGGTGTTGTGAACACCGTTCGCTTTCTGAAACAGTTTATCGCCGGATTGGGTGATTACACCCAGGAGCGGGAAATGTTGTTTGGCGGTAAGACGTTAGAAGAGATTGTTGATGAGATTGCGCGCAGGCGAGAGCACACTTAACTCTATCCTTGCGACCTGCGCCCTGCGACCTGCGCCCTGCGACCTGCGCCCTGCGACCTGCGACCTGCTACCTGCGACCTGACCCATGGCTGAACCCGGCGAACCACTGACCGAACGGGAACTGGAAATTCTCCGCTACGTCGCCACCGGGGCATCCAACAAGGAGATTGCCCACCGGCTGCACATCAGCACCAACACCGTCAAGGTCCACCTGCGCAACATCTTCACCAAACTGGAGGTGGTCTCCCGCACCGAGGCGACGATGGTCGCCGTGCGCCAGGGATGGGTGGCCGTCTCCGAAGTGCGGACGGTCAGTGAAGAGGCGGAAGAGAAACCGGGAGAAGTTGCGCCCACCCCCGCGGCGGAGATAGTGGCCCCGGCGCCCGAGCCGCCCCTGCCCTGGTACCGCCGGGTGGTCCTGATCGCGGCTGCGCTGATTGCGGTGGCCGCGGCAGCACTGGCCTGGCCCCGTCCGGTCCCCTCGGCCCCGGCCGCAGCGGGGCTTCTCCCGTCCCGGAGCGAGGCCGCGGCCGCGTCGGGCGCGGGCCGCAGCGCCGAATCCCGCTGGGTGGAACGGGCCCAGATGCCGACCCGGCGGGCCTGGCTGGCGGCCGCCGCATGGGAGCGGCGCCTGCTGGCCGTCGGCGGAGAGACGCCGGAGGGCGTCACCGACGCGGTGGAAATCTACGACCCCGACGCCGATGCCTGGACGCGCGGCGCGCCCAAACCGACCCCCGCCGCCTACATCGGCGCGGCCGTGCTGGGAGGCCGGGTCTTCGTCCCCGGCGGCTGCACTGAAGACGGTTCGGCCCTCTCCGTCCTGGAGGTCTACGACCCCGCGACCGACGCGTGGACGACCGCCGCGCCGCTCCCCCGCCCCCTCTGCGGCTACGCGCTGGCCGTCCACGGGGACCGTCTCTACCTGTTCGGCGGCACCGACGGTCGCCAGTACCGGAACGAGACCTATGTCTACGACCCTCAGGCCGACCGCTGGGAGGAACGGTCGGCGATGCCCGTCGCCCAGGCGCTGGCGGCGGCGGCCCCGCTGGGGGAGGACATCTACGTCGTGGGCGGGTACCGGGCGGGCCAGGAACAGGCCACCTGCGCCGTCTACAACCCGGCGCGGGACGCATGGTCGGCCTGTCCGTCCCTGACCCTGGCGCGGGGAGGGCTGGGGCTGGTCCCCTTCGGCGGGCAACTCTACGCCGTCGGCGGTGGGGGCTGGGGAGGATACCTGGGCTTCAACGAACGGTACGACCCGGCCCAGGCCCGCTGGATGCCGGTGGAGACTCCGCTGCTGGGCGGATGGCAGGGGGCGGGCGTGACCATCCTGGACCTGACCATCTACGCCGTCGGCGGCTACAGCGACGACTATCTCAGCCTGACCCTGGCCTTTGAGCCGTTGCCGTTCCGCATCTTCATCCCGGCCACGGAGCGGTAGCGTAGCGCAGGATTGATCCTGCAGGTGGCGCAGGATTTATCCTGCATCGGACAGGATAAATCCTATGCTACCTGACCATCGGCGGCGGAACAGATTGCAGATTGCACCCTTGTATCCTTGTATCCTTATCCCTTGTATCCTTACCTTCAGGAGGTGCCTATGCTTCGCGAAGTCGCCATCGTGGGGGCCGGATGGAGCGGGTTCCGTTCCATCTCCCCCGACCTCTCCTACAAGGAGATGATGTACGAAGCCGCCGTGCGGGCCTACGAGGACGCCGGCATTGACCCCCGCCGGGACGTGGACAGTTTCGTCACCGTGGCGGAGGACTTCATAGAGGGCACCAGTATCTTTGACGAGTACACGCCGGACCAGTTGGGCGGCGCGCTGCGGCCCAACCACACTATCACCGGCGACGGCATCCACGGCCTGGCAGCAGCAGTGATGCAGATTCTCACCGGCCAGTTTGACGTCGTGGTCGTGGAGGCCCACAGTAAAGCATCCAACGTCCTCACGCTCCCCTACATCCTGGCCTACGCGATGGACCCCGTCTACAACCGCCCGCTGGCGTTCCATCCGTATGCCATCGCCGGGATGGAGATGCGGCGGTACCTGGCGGAGACGGCGACGCCACTGGAGGCGTGCGCCCGGGTGGTGGTGAAGAACCGGGCCAACGCCCTCTTCAACCCCCTGGCGGCCTATGGGGCCGACCTGAGCGTGGAGGCGGTGCTGGGGTCGGACATGGTGGCCGAGCCGCTCACCCGCCTGCAGTGCGCCGACCACGCCGACGGGGCCATCGTCCTGGTCGTGGCCGACGGTGCCACCGCCCGCGCGCTGACCGACCGCCCCGTCTGGATTCGGGGTATCGGCTGGGCCAACGACACCCACACCCTGGAGAGCCGCCCCTGGGGAGAGGCGTCGTACGCGTACCTGGCAGCCCAGATGGCCTACCGCACCGCCGGGATCAAGAGCCCCCGGTCCGAGATAGACTTCGCCGAAATAGACGACACCTTCGCCTACAAGGAACTGCAGCACCTGGAGGCGCTGGGGTTCTGTCGGCCCGGCGAGGCGGGTCTGTGGACGCTGGAGGGCGGGACGGAAATCAACGGCGAATTCCCCGTCAACCCGTCCGGCGGCAGTCTGGGGATGGGGCATCTGCTGGACGGCTCCGGCCTGGCGCGGGTGCTGGAGGTGGTGTTCCAGTTGCGCGGCGAGGCCGGACGGCACCAGGTGGACGGCGCCGAAGTGGGCATGGCCTTCGCCTGGCGGGGCGTCCCCACCACCAGCGGCGCAGCGGTCATACTGAGCAATTAGGGAGGTCTGCTGATGAACTCAGCAATTCCTGAAGTCCATGCCGGGAGACCTGAGAGGCAGTCAATAGACGCGGCAAGCATCCGGACAATGCTGGATACGATTCAAATTATAGAACAATCGCTGATGAGCCTGAAGCAAGCGCTGGAACAACTCCAGTCCAGCGTGGCAGCAGAGGAAAAGAGGGGCCCGTTTTCCCTCTATGGCCTCTTTGCCGCCACCGATGTCACATGGGAGGACTTCCAGAGGGCCAAACGATCCTGGCTCAAAGAGGTGGAGGGCATCTGAATGTTTTATGTTCCGGACACCCATGCCCTGGTCTGGTACCTGAGTGCGGACCCGCGATTGGGCCATCAGGCCAAAGCGGCATTGGAGAGCGTGGATCGCGGGGAAGCACATGCGCTGGTGCCGATCATCGTCTTGACAGAAATGCTGGACCTGGAGGAGAAAGGGCGAATTGCAATCCGGTTGAATCACCTGCTTCCGATTCTCCGGCAGCATACTCATTACACAATTGTGCCCTACACTCTGGACTTGCTGATGGCCCTGAAAGAGATTGACGATATACCCGAACTCCATGACCGGATGATTGCTGCGACGGCTCGGCGCTACGACGCCGTTGTTCTCTCAAAGGACCCGTCCATTGCGGCTTCCGCCTTCGTCAGAACAATCTGGTAAGGAGGAAACAATGGCCAGAAACCGGGTTGCCATTGTCGGCGCGGGGATGACCAAATTCGTCCGCCGCGCTCAGGAAACGGCCAAAGAACTGGCATGGGAAGCGGCCAGCAAAGCGCTGGAATCCTGTGAGATGACCCTGGACGATATTGACGCCGTCGTCATCGGCACCGCGCCGGAGGCCTTTGACGGCGTCCACATGAAGAGCGAATACCTCTCCGACGGCTGCGGCGGCTGGGGGAAGCCGGTCATCCGCGGCTACGTGGGCGGCGGTACGGGCGTCTTCGCCCCCATCCAGGGCTGGTACCACGTCGCCAGCGGCCTTTTTGATACCGTCCTGGTGGTCTGCGAGGAGAAGATGTCCTCGTGCCAGCCCCATCCCCAGGGCGCCTTCCTGACCATCTTTGACCACACCACCGAACGCCCCCTGGGGCCGAATCTCCTCTGGATTTTCGCCCTGGAGATGAACGCCTATATGACCCGCTATGGCCTCTCCAAGCGGGACATCGCGCTGGTGTCGGTGAAAAATAAGCGCAACGCCGCCGACCACCCGGCCGCGCTCCTGGGCGACCCCAACATCACCGTGGAGGACGTCCTGAACTCTGAGGTGCTGGCCTGGCCTGTCCAGCGGCTGGATGTCTCCCCGGTGACAGACGGGGCAGTGGCGGTGGTGATGGCGGCGGAGCACGTCGCCCGCCGGGTCACCAACAAGCCCGTCTGGGTGGAAGGGGTCGGCTGGTGCCTGGATACGGCCTACTGGACCAACCGCGACCTCTCCTACCCCACCTACGTGGAGGAGGCGGCGCGGATGGCCTACAAGATGGCCGGCATCACCGAACCGCGCAAGCAAATCCACATCGCCGAGCCCTACGACCCCTTTGACTACAAGGAACTCCACCATCTGGAGGGGCTGTTGCTGTTTGACAAGGGCAAGGCGCCGGAGGCGACCGCGCTGGGCATCACCCAGCGGGATGGCGACCTGCCCGTCTGCCCCAGCGGCGGGCTGCTGGGCGTGGGCAATCCCATCGCCGCCGCCGGACTGATGAAGGTGGCGGAACTCTTCTGGCAACTGCGGGGGGAGGCCGGTGCCCGCCAGGTGCCCGGCCAGCCCAAACGGGGCGTCGCCCAGGCCTGGGGCGACCTCATGCAGGTAGGAACGGTTATCGTATTGGGGGTGTAAAATGAAAGAGCGTGTATACGACACCGTCTATCTCAGCGAGAAGGACTTTGAGACCGGGCGGGTGCTCTACGAGACCTGGGTGCCCAACGCCCGGTATGCCTGGGACGCCGGAATCGCCATCGGTCGCTACCTGGCGGAACTGAAGGCCGGGCGGCTGGTCGGAGTGCACTGCCCCAGTTGTGGGCGGATTCTGGTGCCCCCGCGCATGTTCTGCCAGGACTGCTTCGTCCCCACCGACGGGTTCGTCCCCCTGCAGGACACCGGCACCGTCGTCACCTTCTCCATCTGCAATGTCCGCTGGGACATGGTGCGGCTGGAGCATCCCCTCATCCCCGCCGTCATCGCCATAGATGGCGCGTCGCCCGGGATGGGCATCCTGCACCTGCTGGGGGAGGTGGACCCGCAGGCCGTCCGGGTCGGCATGCGGGTGCGGGCCGTCTGGAAGCCCCCGGAGGAACGGGAAGGGGCCATCACCGACATCCGCTACTTCAAGCCGCTGGAGTGAGGAGGTACCATGTCTCTCCTGGAACGAGTCGCTCACCCCGACCAGACGAAGGCCTGGTACGGGGAAATCCCCATCCAGAACCGCTACACCGCTGGCATCGCCGGGGAACGGTTTTTCCGCGAAATCAAGGACCACGGTCGCTTCTGGGGCGTCCGCTGCCCCCACTGCGACCTGATTTACGTCCCACCCCGCCTCTACTGCGAGCGCTGCTTCGCCCAACTGGAAGAGTGGGTGGAGGTCCCGACGACCGGCCGGGTGCACACCTTCACCGTCGTCCACATAGACCTGGACGGCAATCCCCTGCCGGAGCCCCGCATCGTCGCCTTCATCCAACTGGACGGCACCGACGGCGGGCTGGTCCACGACCTGGGGGAGGTGGACCCGGAAGACGTCTGCATCGGGATGTGCGTGGAGGCGGTCTTCAAGGACCCTGCGGAGCGGCGGGGAAGCATCACCGACATCCGCTACTTCCGGCCGGTCGGGTAGGCCGATGCGCTACGGAGAGGGGATTTTGCGGCGAATTCGCCGCAAAATCCCCCCGTTTCATTGTGCCAGTTAATGACTACACGAAATCAACTCGCGTGAAAGGAGGCACATCATGAAAGCACCGGTCCTCGCCAGCAATTTCTGGACGACGGTCCTCTGGCTGGTCATCATCATCCTGCTCATCCTGCTCGTCCTCTACCTGGTCTGGCTGTTCACCCGCAAACGGCGGAAGGAGGAGGTCGGCCGCGCCGAAGCGGCGCCCACGCCCGCCCCGGCGCCGCCAGCGGAGGCCGTCCGGCCCGCCGCCGCCCCCGCTGAGGCTGCACCAGCACCCGCCGGGGTCGCCGCTCCCGCCGAGGCCATCGCCGCGCCTGCCGGGGCCCCCGCTCCCGCCGGGGTCGCTGCCGCGCCCGCCGAAGTCCCCCCCGACGACCTGACCCGCATAGAGGGCATCGGCCCCAAAGTGGCCAAAGTCCTGGCCTCCATCGGCATCACCACCTTCCAGGCCCTGGCCGAGGCGGACTACAGCCGGGTCAAGCAGGCGCTGGTGGACGCGGGCTGGCCCTACATGGACCCGGCCAGTTGGATGGAGCAGGCGAAACTGGCCGCCGAAGGACGTTGGGAGGAACTGGCCCTTCTCCAAGAGAGACTGAAGGGCGGTCGCCGACAGTAGGACAACTGCAAGCAGTTGTCCTACAACAACATCAGGAGGCCCGCATCAATGGAACGGTCCACCTTCCATGCTGAGGAGGCCCTTCAGGCCCTGCGAGAGGGGAACCGGCGCTTCGCCGCCGGTCAGGCCGTCCATCCCCACCAGGACCCCGCGCGCCGGGAGGAGATCCTCCCCGGCCAGCACCCCTTCGCCGCCATCCTGGCCTGCTCCGATTCGCGCGTCCCCCCGGAGGTCATCTTTGACCAGGGGCTGGGGGACCTCTTTGTTGTCCGCACGGCCGGCCATGTGGCGGATGACGTCGCGCTGGGGAGCATAGAGTACGCCGTGGAGCATCTGGGGGTGCCCCTGGTGGTCGTTCTGGGCCATACCCGCTGCGGTGCTGTGACCGCCGCCCTCCACAGCGACGAGGCCCCCGGCCATATCGCCGCCGTCGTCCAGGCCATTCTCCCCGCCGTCCAGGAAGCCCGGAGGATGCCCGGCGATCCTCTCTCCAATGCAATAGACACCCACATCCGGCAAGTCGTCGCCTACCTCCGGGCCGTCTCCCCCATCCTGGCAGAACGGGAACACGCCGGCACCCTGCGCATCGTGGGTGCCCGGTACAGCCTGGAGAACGGGGAAGTGGAGTGGATGTAGGCACGAAAAGCGCGAAAGACGCGAAAGGCACGAAAGGCGCGAAAGGAGCAAAAGGCACGATGCCGACTCTTCTGCTGCGAAACGCCACCCTCCTGGTCACAATGGACGACGCCGGGCGGGAGATTCCCGACGGGGGACTCTTCGCCCGCGATGGGGTCATCCAGCAAGTCGGGCCGACGGCGGAACTCCCCGCCACCGCCGACCAGGTCATCAACGCCCAGGGCATGGTCGTCCTGCCCGGCCTGGTCA
This sequence comes from Thermoflexus sp., assembly GCA_028276215.1. Lineage (GTDB taxonomy): Bacteria > Chloroflexota > Anaerolineae > B4-G1 > DUEL01 > SpSt-77. Next base: position 8,351 of record JAPYWT010000044.1, read on the forward strand.
ACACCCACCACCACCTCTACCAGACCCTCACCCGGGCCGTCCCGGCCGCGCAGGACGCCACCCTCTTTGAGTGGCTGAAGACCCTCTACCCCATCTGGGCCCGGCTGACTCCGGAAGCCGTCTACGTGAGCGCACTGGTGGGGCTGGCGGAACTGATGCTCTCCGGCTGCACTACCGCCTCCGACCACCTCTACATCTACCCCAACGGATGCCGGATTGACGACGAGATTCGGGCCGCGCAGGAAATCGGCATCCGCTTCCACGCCAGCCGGGGCGCGATGAGCCTGGGCGAGAGCAAGGGCGGCCTCCCGCCGGACCGGGTCGTGGAGGACGAGGACTTCATCCTGAAGGATATGCAGCGGGCCGTGGAGACGTACCACGACCCCAACCGGTACGCCATGCTCCGCATCGTCCTGGCCCCCTGCTCCCCCTTCTCCGTCACCCCCGACCTGATGCGGGAGGCGGCCGCGCTGGCCCGCGCCTATGGCGTCCACCTCCACACCCACCTGGCGGAGACCCTGGACGAGGAACAGTTCTGCCTGGAACGGTTCGGCCATCGGCCCGTCGGTTACGCCGAAAATCTGGGCTGGGTGGGGAACGACGTCTGGTATGCTCACGGGGTGCACGTGAATGGCGAGGAGATCGGCCTGCTGGCCCGCACCGGGACCGGCGTCTGCCACTGCCCCAGTTCCAACATGCGGCTGGCCTCCGGCATCGCGCCGGTCCGGGCGTACCTGGACGCGGGCGTCAAAGTGGGGCTGGGCGTGGACGGCTCCGCCAGCAACGATTCCTCCCACCTGCTGGCGGAGGCCCGTATGGCGATGCTCCTGCAGCGGGTCACAGGCAACCCGCGCGGCCTCACGGCCCGGGAGGCCCTCTGGCTGGCAACGCGCGGGGGCGCAGCCGTCCTGGGCCGGGACGACATCGGCCAACTGGCCCCCGGCTTCGCCGCCGACTCCATCGGATTCCGCCTGGACCGTCTGGACTACGCTGGCGCCCTCCACGACCCGGTGGCGGCCCTGGTCTTCTGCACCCCTCAGCGGGTGGACCTCTCCGTCATCCACGGCCGCGTCGTGGTGGAGGAGGGGCATTTGCTGACGGTGGACCTGGGCCCCGTGGTGGAACGGCACAACCGCATCGCCCGCCAGATGATGCGCGGAGAATAACCGCAATCAGCAATCCCCATGCGGGTGCTCCTGGTCTCCAAAGCGTGCATCGTCGGCATCTACCAGCGAAAACTGGAGGAAATCGCCCGCCTGGGGGTGGAACTGCGCGTCGTGGTCCCCCCGTTCTGGAAGGACGAGCGCGGCGTCCTTCCCCTGGAACGGGCCCACACCGAGGGCTACGAACTGGTCGTAGAGCGAATGGCGCTCAACGGCCATTTTCACCTCCATTTCTACCCGCGCCTGGCCCGCCAGATTCGCGCCTTTCGGCCCGACATCGTCCACCTGGACGAAGAACCGTACAACCTGGCGACCTTTCACGGGATGATTCTGGCCCGACAGGCCGGATGCCGGACCCTGTGGTTCAGTTGGCAAAACCTGCTGCGCCGCTACCCCCCGCCCTTCTCCCTCTTTGAGCGCTACTGCCTGCGCCACGCGGACGCGGCCATCGTGGGGAGTCAGACCGCCGCGCGGGTCTGGCGGGCCAAAGGGTACACCGGCCCGCTGGCGGTCATCCCCCAGTTCGGGGTGGACCCGGACCACTTCGCCCCCCCACCCCACCGGGAGGCCGACCGGCCCTTCACCGTGGGCTTTGCCGGGCGACTGGTGGAGGAGAAAGGAGCGGACCTCCTGCTGGACGCCGTCGCGGGGATGCCGGGGGTGCGGGTGGAGATTCTGGGGAGCGGCCCCATGCGCCCCGTCCTGGAACAACAGGCCACCGCGCCATCCCTCTCCGGACGGGTGGCCTTTCTGGGGACCCTGCCATCCCCCCGCATGCCGGAATTCTACCACCGCCTGGACGTCCTGGTCCTGCCGTCCCGTTCCCGACCGAACTGGATAGAGCAATTTGGCCGGGTACTGGTGGAGGCCATGGCCTGCGGGGTCCCCGTGGTGGGCTCCACCTGTGGGGAAATCCCGCATGTCATCGGCGACGCGGGGCTGATTTTCCCGGAGGGGGAGATGGAGGCCCTGCGGGAGTGCCTGGAGCGCCTCCGCGCCGACGCATCGCTGCGGGCAGAACTGGCCCGACGGGGCCGGGAGCGGGTCCTGGCCCACTTCACCCAGGCCCAGGTCGCCGCCCAGACGGTGGAGGTATACCGGTCCTTGTAGTGAACGATGAAGCGGAGGGTTTAGGGGCAGAGGCTGGAGGCCGATGCCCCCCCCGCTTCTTTATAGGCCCCGCATTGCCCCTATACCCAGGCGTGTTATAATTATGGAT
>JAPYWT010000054.1 GCA_028276215.1 Thermoflexus sp.
GGGCGGCTTCGCCGCCCGCCCCCTGGCTTCCGGCCCGGAAATCAGTCCTTCGGGGCTTGCGGACAACGGCCTGCGCTTTAGCCGCTGCGACCGAGCGAGCGAAGCGAGCGGAGCGTGTCGGCTGGAGTTACGGTCGGTGGAGCGGTCGCCCGCCCCACCGCCGATTCAGAACCGGACGTGAAGGGGCACAGCGCCGCTGTGCCCGTACTCCCCTCATCCGGCTCCTCGGTCCGTGGGACCCTGTCAATGGTACAGCCCGGCATGCGCCTGGTTTCGCCAGTCGCCCTGCCGTGCGGCTCGGTAGATGCGCCGTTGGAGTCGGAAGACGTTGCGCTGGTATCGCTTCCAGTCCAGCGTCTCCCAGTCCTCAGTCCGGGGCTTGGGGCCTCGTCTGTCCAAGACCTGAACTCCTTGTGTGCCTCTACCTTCCCACGAACCGGGCTCACGTCAGCGTATCCCCGGCGTTACTCGGGGCCTTTGCTTCTTGAGCCATCCTCTTCCCTTGGGGCTTCCGGTTGGTTGCCTGCTCCCTCGTGGGGAGAGCCACAAGGGGTTTCCCCGTTCCGGATGTCCATTTTTCGTGGCCTTAGGGCGGTACTTTACGCCGTGTCCCTCGCATCGGGCAGACGCCCTGGGTGCGCTAAACCAGGACCGAATGGGGACAATTCCCGTTTGGGCCTGCCTGTCAGCCGCTTTGGCAGGTTCCAACTCACGACGCTTCAAACGTACCTTCGTCTCCTGCCCATAGCCACCTGCTGGGGGCGTCACCGCCTGCGGCTGGCGGTTTATCCCCTTCTCACCCTCGCACTCCGCCGTGTGTTCACCCCGCACACAACGTAGGGTGATGCGGTCACTCCTCTGCCAGGAGGTCAGGGGTTGGTGAGTATTCTCACCGCACCTGAATGGACATCCAGTTGTCAAAGTTCAGGACTCGCCGGTATCCTTCCCTTCGCTACCCATCCCCCGCTTTCGCGGTTTCGGGTAAACGGGTCGCACAGCGCAGGTTGGGCGGCAAATCAAGGAGTAACCGCTTCTATCTTCACGTTATCAAACGCACAGCGAATCCTTCCACCCCCGTAAACGCCTAGGGGAACGCCGCCATAATATTGGCGAGTGTCCCGATCAGTAAAGTCTATAACCACGCGATTATCAATATATGCCCAAAGGTGGTTGCCTATTGCTGTTAATTTTAGGTGATACCACTTCGCGAATTCTAACTCGAATTCTTCGCTTTTCAATATATGATATTCCTGTTTTTCGGTCGTTCTGGATAAAGCCACATAGTTCGCATTCCAGTGTAGCTCAAGACTAGTAGTTCCCTCGCTACCTTGACGGAGGCCTACTCCAGCGAAAAACTCGACATCATTTTCCTCACACATCAGATCTGTTTCAACGCTGTAGTCGGTCCATTCCCTGACATCTCGTGAGGGTGGATAGATGAAAGTAGCGGCCCATGGTAAATCGGGGCCACTCAACTCAATGAGGTATTTGCCATCTTCTACCTTCCATGGCCCTACTACATCAACATAGTATTTTCCCTTGATTCTGTTCGTTGTAAAATCCTCAAAGAATAGAATCTTCGCAGTAGTGGTGGATGTAGTAAGAGGTGAAAAGGGAGCAATGGTGGTAGATGAGGAAACTGCTGCTGTAATGCCCGAATCAACAGCTTGCTCAACCGCGGCTGTTGGTGTTCCAGTTGTGCTATTCTTAATGCCAAGCCTTACGCTTGAACCTATCACTACTGCCACAATACTTATCGCAATTATTGCCATTCCGCTAAGTGCCAGAATTCTTTTGGGCAATCCGGTCTTAGTTTTTTTCGTTATTAGCATAGATGGCTTGGTTGGCATTTTGTCCTCTAGCTGAAAGACATTGGCAATCTCGGTTTGATCAGAAAAGGTAGCCGCCTCAGGAATGGCCGCCTGAATCGCTCGGGCCATCTCACCCGCTGTTTGGTAACGGTCCTCCTTACGTTTTGCTAATGCCTTGAGGATCACCTGCTCTACTGCTATTGGCAGATACGGATTAATCGAGCGCGGTGGCGGCAGCGGATCTTGCATGTGTTTGATGATAACAGCAAGAGGGGTATCGGCCCTATATGGAACACGCCCGGTTGCCATTTCATAGAGCACAGCACCAAGCGAGTAAATGTCACTTCGACCATCGAGAGGCTCCCCGCGTCCTTGTTCAGGAGACATATAAGCGGGCGTGCCAACAATTTCTCCTGTGGATGTGAGTTTCTCTGCACTTTCAAGGATTTTAGTTATGCCAAAGTCGCTCAATAAGCAATTACCACTTCCATCAACTAATATATTACTTGGCTTTACATCTCGATGTACTAACCCGCGCGAGTGCGCATAATCTAGTGCTTCAGCCACTTGTACGGTAATACGTCGGATTTGCGATAAAGGCAATGGCTTGCCATGTAACAGATCAGCAAGCGTGCAGCCTTCGATAAAAGGCATGACAAGATAGTAATATCCCTCATCTTCACCAAAATCAAATACAGGCACGATGTGCGGATGTTGCAGTTCTGCCAATATTTTGGCCTCTTGCTCAAACCGTTTGGCGAACTCTGGGGACTTCGCTAGTAAGGGCGGCAAGATTTTCAGAGCTACATAACGATTCAACTTGCCAAGTTGATAGGCTTTGTAGACTGCCGCCATACCGCCCTCACCAAGCGACTCAATAATTTGGTATTGACCGAGTTGTTTACCAGTCAGGTTTTCCATTGCTCACCATTCCTTGTTTACGAGGTGGATGACAAGACCGCCCAACGATCGGCGCATCAGCCGCAGCGCGGAGCGAGCGCAGCGAAGCGGAGCGCTGTCGGCTGAATGCGCAGGTTAGCAGGCCCGCTGGGCCCGACTCGCGCCCCCAGAGACCCGAAACAAGCCTCGCCGCCCGACGGCCCTTCTCCGGCCCAGAACGTTCATTCTTCGGGCCTGCTAACATGGGATTAGGTTGACAATTGCAACGTAACAGCCTATATCTGGCAACCGTCCACCTAAACAGCAAATTTGTGACAACTGCAGGAATTGTGCTACAATGATGACATCATCCACCTAAACAGCAAAAATCGGGCAATACCACCACCCCCTTTCACAAGGAGTTCACCCACGTTCTCCAGCGCGGCGGTCTGGCGGCGCGCAGCCCGCTGGATTTTTCAGGAGTCCGGAGCAGCCGGTGGGCCTCCCCCAGGGAAGACAGGGACGGGTGGTAGGAAGACGGGAGAAGACGCGCGGGTGGGGTAGCAGGAGGACGGAGAAATTCCGGAGGGGCCCCGGGTCCCCTGAATTGGAATCCATCGGTGCTCCTTTCGGGCAGGACACATGGAACGAAAAAGCGGCCCGCCGGGACTTGACGGGAGCCGCCTTTTGTGGTATGCTATGGGCGACCTCCGCGCCACTCTGGCCGGCGTGGAGACGGGCCCTCGGTCGGTGCTGTGATCACCGCTGAGGGCGTTTTTATTTTGGAAAGGTAACTGTTCAGCCTCACCCCTCCCCCAGCGGCTTCGCCGCTGCCGCCGCAGGCGGCGGGGGTGGGGTGAGGAAGCCTGAATAGTTACTTGGAAAGGTGCACTTAGAGTATACTCCGAAAGGGGCGATTTGTCAAATCGGCCGGAGGGAGGGGGGTGTCCCAATCTCGTCGGGGGCATCCGATTCAGCCCGATGGTAAACCATCGGGCTGATTGGGCAAAGCCCCCTCGGGCCGAAGGCCCTCGGGGCCGAGGCCTGCGGGCTGTTTCCGAGCCCCGAAGGGGCTTTGCAGAATAAGCCCGACGCTTCAGCGTCGGGCGAAAGGCGGGCGAGGGCGCAAGCGAAACCGCGCAGAGGGTTGCCGGACAATTCTGGGACAACCCCCCACACGGCCACCCGGTTTGCATCTTCCCCTCTATGCGCTATAATGGCGTAGCGGTGAGACGATGATGGGAGAAAACATACCTGTGCCCTGCGAAGTCCTGCGGGTGGAAAACCTCACCGTCGCCTACAACGGACGGATGGCCCTGCGCGACGTCACCTTCACCGTCCTGGGCGGCGAGCGGGTGGCCGTCGTCGGGCCCAACGGCGCCGGAAAGTCCACCCTCTTCAAGGCCATCGTCGGCCTGCTCCCCCCGGAGTCCGGGCGGGTGGAGGTCTTCGGGTGCAACCCCCATCAGGAGCGGGTGTCCATCGGCTATGTCCCTCAGCGGGAGGACGTGGACCTCACCTTCCCGGTGACGGTGGGCGACGTGGTGATGATGGGGCGGGTCGCGCACATCGGCTGGCTGCGGCGGCCGTCCCGCCGGGACCGGGAGGCCGTGCGGCGGGCCCTGGAACAGGTCGGGCTGGCGGAACTGGCGAACCGTCCCCTGGGTGAACTCTCCGGCGGGCAGGTGCAGCGCGCCTTCATCGCCCGCGCCCTGGCCCAGGAGGCTCCGTTGCTCCTGATGGACGAACCCTTCGCCGGAGTGGACGCCGCCAGTGAAGAGGCCATCCTGGGGCTCCTGGACCGCCTCCGGGAACAGCGGGTGACCGTCCTGCTGGCGACCCACGACCTCCAGATGGCGGCGGAATGGTCGGACCGGGTGCTCCTGCTCAACGGCGAGGTGGTCGCCTACGGCCCGCCCGGGGACGCTCTCTGCCCGGCGACCCTCCGGCGGGTGTACGGCGGACAACTGACCGTCTGGGAGCACGAACGAGGAGCCATACTGTTGGGCGACGGACACTGTTCGGGAGGACGGCGATGACCGGATGGCTGCTGGAACCGTTGACCTACCCGTTCATGCTCCGGGGACTGTTCGCCGCGGTCATGGTCGGGGCGGTCTGCGCCGTGTTAGGGACCTACGTGGTGCTGAGGGGCATGTCCTTCTTCGGCGACGCTCTGGCCCACGCCATCCTGCCCGGCGTGGCGGTGGCCTACCTGGCCCGGTGGCCCCTCAGCGCGGGCGCGCTGGCTGCCGGACTCCTGGCCGCAGCGGCCATCGGCTACCTCCAGACCCGCGTCCGGGAGGATACCGCCATCGGCATTGTCTTCTCCGGCGCGTTCGCCCTGGGCATCGCCCTGCTCAGCACGGTGCGCACCTACACCGTGGACCTCACCCACTTCCTCTTCGGCAACGTCCTGGGCGTCTCCCCCGCCGACCTGGTCGTGACGGCGGTTCTGAGCGGGGGAGTGTTGTTGCTGACGGTGGCCTTTCACAAAGAGTTGGTGCTGGTCTCCTTTGACCCGGTCCTGGCGACGGTCCTCCGGCTGCCCACCTCGCTTCTCCGGTACCTCCTGCTGTTCCTGCTGGCGGTCACCGTTGTGGCGTCCCTGCAGGTGGTCGGGGTGGCGCTGGTGGTGGCCATGCTGGTCACCCCGCCGGCCACGGCCTACCTGCTGGTGCGGCGGGTCGGGCCGATGATGGGGCTGGCGGCCCTCTTCGGCGTCCTCTCCGCCGTCGCCGGCCTCTACGGTTCGTACTACCTGAACATCCCGTCCGGCCCGGCGATGGTGCTGGTCTGCACCGGGATTTTCCTGCTGGTCCTGCTCTTCTCCCGGCGCGCCCGCCCGCCCCGCCGCGTCCCGTGAAACATCCACGAAGGACACGAAGACACACGAAGGCATCTCTCTCCTCTTGCAATCTTGCATTCTTGAGTCTCCTGCAAAAAGGTCATTTCACCGCCGAGACGCAGAGTACGCAGAGATTATGCTAATGTAGAACTCTGCGCTCTCGGCGTCTCTGCGGTGAGTTTTTGCAGTGAAGTCATTCTTGCAATCTTGCAATCCTGCCCTCTTGCATCCTGTATCCTGGAGGAACCATGAGCCCTGTTCGGCCGCAGCGGGGTTTGGCCGACATCCGACCGTATGTGCCGGGCAAACCCATTGAAGAAGTACAGCGAGAATACGGTCTGACCGACATCATCAAACTGGCCTCCAACGAGAACCCTCTGGGGCCGTCCCCCCGGGCCATGCGGGCCCTGGCGGAGGAGGTCCACCGCATCCACCTCTACCCCGACGGCGACAGTTACGACCTGCGCCATGCCCTGGCCCGCCACCTGGGCGTCCAGCCGGAACAGGTGACCGTGGGCAACGGCGCCGACGGCGTCATCGTCCAGACCTGCCTGGCCTATCTGGACGACGGGGATGAGGTCATCGTGGGCCGGCCGTCCTTCCCGATTTACGACACCTACACCTATGTGATGCGCGCCCGCCTGGTTCCCGTCCCCCTGCGGGACTACCGGCTGGACCTGGAGGGGATGGCCGCCGCCATCACCGACCGGACCAAACTCATCTTCGTCTGCAACCCCAACAACCCCACCGGCACCATCGTGACCACCGACGAGGTCTCGGCCTTTATGGCGCGCGTCCCCGACCACGTCCTGGTCGTCTTTGACGAGGCCTACTACGAGTTCGTCCACGCCGACGACTTCCCTGACACCCTGGCCTACGTCCGGGAGGGGCGGAAGAACGTGATGACGATTCGCACGTTCTCCAAAATCTACGGCCTGGCGGGGGTGCGTCTGGGCTACGCCGTGGCCGACCCGGAGGTGCTGGCGCCGCTGCTGAAGGTGAAAGAGCCCTTCGCCGTCAACCGGCTGGCCCAGGCGGCGGGCATCGCTGCGCTGGAGGACGACGGCTTTCTGGAGGCGACGATTGCCGCTACCATCAACGGGCGGCAGTTCATCTGTCGGGGGGTCCAACGGCTGGGGCTTTCCTGCATCCCCAGCCACACCAACTTCATCCTGGTGCGGGTGGGCCCCCGGGCGGGGGAGGTGGCCCGGCGCCTGCTGGAGCGCGGCATCATCGTCCGCCCCTGCGACCTCTACGGCCTGCCCGAGTTCCTGCGCATCACCGTGGGCACTCCGAAACAGAACGCCCGCCTCCTCTCCGCCCTGGAGGAGGTGCTGACAGGATAAAATGGTTTACCACAAAGACACAAAGACACGAAGTTAATTATTAATTGTTAATTTTTAATTTCTCTTGGTGTCTTCGTGTCTTTGTGGTTTCTTACAAGGAGCGCCAATGCCGCTTGCGCCGTTTCGCGTCCTGGACCTCTCCCGTCTCCTGCCCGGCCCGTACTGTTCCCTCATCCTGGCGGACTTCGGTGCGGAGGTCATCCGGGTGGAGCCGCCGGGCGGCGGCGACTGGACCCGGTACGTCCCCCCGCTGGCCGCCGACGGTCAGAGCGTCCTCTTCCACGCCGTCAACCGGGGCAAGAAGAGCCTGACGCTGAACCTCAAGGCCGGGGAGGGCCGGGCCGTCTTCCTGCGCCTGGTGCAGACCGCCGACGTGCTCCTGGAGAGTTTCCGGCCCGGGGTTATGGAACGGCTGGGCCTGGGGTACGACCGTCTGGCGGAGGTCAACCCCCGGCTGGTCTACTGCGCGCTCAGCGGCTACGGGCCCCGCGGCCCCTACCGGGACCGGGCCGGGCACGACCTGAACTACATCGGGCTGGCGGGGCTTCTGGACCTGACCGGGCCGCGCGACGGGCCGCCCGTCGTCCCCGGCGCGCCGGTGGCGGACCTGGCGGGGGCGCTCTGGGCCGCCGTGGGCATCCTGCTGGCGCTGCTGGACCGGGAACGGACGGGCCGGGGGCAGCGGGTGGACGCGTCGCTGCTGGGCGGGGCGCTCTCCCTGCTCCCCATCGCCGTCTCCCACCTGCAGGGCGGGCCGCCCATGGCCCGGGGGGCCAGCGACCTGACCGGCGGCGTCGTCTGCTACAACGTCTACGCGGCCGCCGACGGCGGGTACGTGACCCTGTCGGCGCTGGAGCCGGAGTTCTGGGCCGCGTTCTGCCGCGCGGTGGGGCGGGAGGACTGGCTGGGAGAGCAGTTCGCCCCCGCCGTCCCCGGCAACCCGACCTACGAGGGGATGTGCGCGCTGTTCCGTACCCGCACCCGGGCGGAGTGGGCGCAGGTTATGGCCGGGGTGGACGCCTGCTGTGAGCCCGTGTACACCCTGACGGAGGCGCTGGAGTCACCCCCGGTGCAGGCGCTGGGGATGGTCCCGCCTCCGGGCGGGGCGGGCCTGCTCCCCCCGCTGCTCCTCTCCGCCGCCCCGGCCCCCGGACTCCGCCCCGCGCCCGCTCCGGGGGAGCACACCGCCGACATCCTGACCGAACTGGGGTACGATTCCGAAACCATCGCCCGCTGGCAGTCCGCCGGGATCATTTGAGGAAAAACCACCAAGACACGAAGACACAAAGTCTATCTTCTCTTCGTGTCTTTGTGTCTTTGTGGTGAACTCCGCCGGGATTATTTGAGAAAAAACCACCAAGACACGAAGACACAAAGTCTATCTTTTCTTCGTGTCTTTGTGTCTTTGCGGTGAACTCCGTCGGGATTATTTGAGAAAAAACCACCAAGACACGAAGGCACAAAGTCTATTCTCTTCGTGTCTTTGTGTCTTTGTGGTGAACTCCGCCATGCGCATCGCTCAGATCAGCGTCCACACCTGTCCGCTGGCGACCCTCGGGGGCAAAGAGACCGGGGGGATGAACGTCTACGTCCGGGACCTGACGCGGGAACTGGCCCGCCGGGGCCACCGGGTGGACGTCTACACCCGGTCTCAGGACCCCACCGTCCCCCGCATCAGCACCGCGCTGGGGCGCGGGGCGCGGGTCATCCACATCCCCGCCGGTCCGGAGCAACCGTACCCCAAACATCGGGTCTACGACCACCTACCGGAGTTTGTGGCGGGGGTGCTGGCCCAGGCGGAGGCCGACGGCATCCGCTACGACGTCATCCACAGCCACTACTGGCTCTCCGGCTGGGCCGCCCGGGCGTTGCGGGAGGCCTGGGGCGCGCCCATCGTCCACATGTTCCACACCCTGGGGCACATGAAGAACGCCGTCGCCCGGACGCCCCAGGAACAGGAGCCGCCCCTGCGGATAGAGGTGGAGACGGAGATCACCCGCTTCGCCGACTGCATCATCGCGGCCACCCCGGTGGAGGAGGAGCAACTGGTCCGTCTGTACGGGGCCGACCCGGCCCGCATCCGGGTCATCCCGCCGGGGGTGGACCTGGAACGGTTCCGTCCCATCCCCGCTGCCCAGGCCAAAGCGCAACTGGCCCTGGACCCGACCTGTCGGATCATCCTCTTCGTGGGTCGGATTGAGCCGCTGAAGGGGATAGATACGCTGCTGCAGGCCATCGCGTTGATCGCCCGTCGGCACCCCGAACTGGTCTGCCGGATGTGCGTCCCCATCATCGGCGGTAACCCGTACAGCGTGGAGGATAACGACGAGATGGTCCGCCTGCAGGAGTTGCGGGAGGAGTTGGGAATTGGGGACGTGGTGACCTTTCTGGGGGCGCAGGACCAGGATACGCTTCCGTACTACTACTCTGCCGCCGAGATGGTGGTGATGCCCAGCGACTACGAGAGTTTCGGGATGGTCGCCCTGGAGGCGATGGCCTGTGGGACCCCCGTCATCGCTTCGGACGTGGGCGGGCTGGCCTACCTGGTCCGCCACGGGCAGACGGGGTACCGGGTGCCGGCGCGGGATGCGGAGGCGCTGGCGGCGAAAATCGTCCGCCTGCTGACGGATGAGGGGCTTCGGCGCCGGATGGGGCAGCGGGCGGCCTGCTGGGCCGAGGGGTTCGCCTGGCCCCGCATCGCCGACCGGATTGAGGAAGTGTATCGGTCGTTGGTCCGATGAAGCATCCCCTGGTCACCGTGGTCATTCCCAACTGGAACGGTGCAGTCCACCTGCCGACCTGCCTGGAAAGCCTGCGCCGCCAGACCTTCCGCGATTTTGAGGTCATCGTCGTGGACAACGGGTCCAGCGACGAGTCGCTGGCCCTGCTGGCGCGGGACTACCCCGAGGTGCAGGTGCTGGCCCTGGGGGAGAACCGCGGCTTCGCCGGGGCCTGCAACGTC
>JAPYWT010000045.1 GCA_028276215.1 Thermoflexus sp.
TGGAGATCAGTTCAGACTGGCCAGTGGGCGACTTCCACATCCTGGGACTGTATGTGGACCCCTGGGATGGGCCGTTCAATGAGTGCATGCAGTCTATGAAGGCCGCCCGTTTACAGCGGGCCCGGAAAATGCTGGAACGACTGGCAGCCCTGGGGATGCCCCTGGAATGGGATGAAGTCGTCCGTTTCTGCAACGGAAATTGCACCATCGGACGGCTCCACATCGCCCGCGCAATGGTCCACCGGGGTTATGTTCCCGATGTCCATCAGGCCTTCCAGCACTATATCGGCCGGGACGGGCCAGCGTATGTACCCCGGTTGCGGATGACGCCGGTGGAGGTCATCGGTTTGATCCGACGGGCGGGGGGTGTGGCTGTACTGGCCCATCCCGCCGCCTCCGGCCTGGTGGAGCACATCCCGACCCTGGCTTCACTGGGTCTGCAGGGCGTGGAGGTCTGGTATCCCGCCCATTCTCCCGAGGATGTCCGGGCGCTGTTGCGGCTGGCTCGCCAACACCGCCTGCTTGTGACCGGAGGAAGCGATTTTCACGGCTTCGGGTTGGGTGCGGGGGCACCGCTGGGATCGGTGAGTGTGTCCCTGCGGGTGCTCCGGCAACTGCAGCGGGCAGCCGAACTGGTCCGACAACCCGGGGAGATGGCCATTTTCCCTGTGGCGGCGTAGCCGCCAGAACGGCATGGTTATGCTTTTCCGGCGGTGGCTCTGCCACCGCCGGAAAATTTCCCGCTACAGGTCAAACCCCAGCAGAACCTCCAGCGTCAACTGGGGGTTGGCGTTGCGGCGCAGACGGTCCATCGCCGTCCGAGTGGCCTGGATTCGGGCGACGACCTGAGCGGGCGTGAACCGGGTCGCCATCTGCTCCAGGCAGGCCCGCTGGTCCAGGTTGGTCAGCAAAGATTCCCCTCCCCGGTCCTCTCTGACGCCTCCCGCCAGCAGGAGAATGTCCCGCCACCATCCGGCCCAGAGGTCCAGGGCTTCCTGGGCCGCTTCGGGGTCGCGCGCCAGTTCTGCCGCGTAGCGGAAGCGGTCCGTCAGCGGGGCCCGCAGCAGCGCGACCATTTCGTCTATCCGTTGCTGCCGCCGCCGGAGAAGGTCGGGTTCGGTGGCGGCCCGCACGGCCCAACCCAATCGCCCCCCGCTGAGGTGTGCCAGCAGGCGCGCCGTTTCGGCATCCACTCCCCACCGCGTCTGCAGCGCACTGGCAATCTGCGGCACAGGGATCGGGCGGAGCGGAATCACCTGACAGCGGGATACAATTGTCGGCAGAAGCGAATCGGTATCGGGGGCCAGCAGAATCAGGACAACAAAATCAGGTGGCTCTTCCAGGGTCTTGAGCAGCGCGTTGGCCGCCGAAGGGGTGGCCTGGTCAAAGCGGTCCAGGATAGCGACCCGGTGGGTGGCCATGTTGGGCGTCAGGGAGAGATGGCGCTGGAGTTCCCGGACCTGTTCCACCTTCAGCCGCCCTGCCTCCGACTCCGGCTGCACCCAGAAGAGGTCGGGATGGTTGCCGCTGGCGGCCAGGTGACAGGACCGGCACTCCCCGCAGGGGCGCGGGTCCCCCTGGCAGAGGAGAGCAGAGGCCAGCGCCCTTGCCAGCGTCCCCTTACCGACGCCCGGCGGGCCGGTGAATAAGTACGCGTGGGAAAGTTCCCCCTCCTCCAGCGCCTGCCGGAGGAGGTGGACCGCCCATTCATGCCCGATGATGCCCCAGTTTTCCATTGCAGAGCAAAATCAAAATCCACGAAGGACACGAAGGGCACGAAGGACACGAAGGGCACGAAGGTTTTTTTATTTCTTCGTAACGACCTACCAGGGGGCCTCCGGGCAAGCGCCATTGAAGATGCAGCGAAGGCGTGCCCCTGTAGCGCAGGCCGCCAGGCCTGCATGCAGGCTGACAGCCTGCGCTACATTACTTGCAAAATCTTCGTGATACTTCGTGGATCAACGTGATGCTTCGTGTCCTTCGTGGATCAACCTCTGTGCCTATCGGCGTTCTGTTCTTTGAGTCGCTGCCCGCTGTCGCCAGGCCTCGTAGAGGACAATGGAGCCAGCGACGGCCGCGTTGAGGGAGGTGACGTTTCCGACCATGGGGAGTTGAACCATCCGGTCGCACCGTTCCTGAACCAGCCGGCGCAGGCCCTCCCCTTCGCTGCCGATCACCAGGGCCAGGGGGCCAGTGAGGTCTGCCTGGTCGTACCTCTGGGCACCCCGTACGGCTTCCAATCCAACCACCCAGATGTCGCGCGCCTTCAGCCGTTCTATGGTCTCCGGCAGATTGGGCACCTGGGCGATCCGGAGGTGCTCGGCCGCCCCGGCGGAGGTGTGCACCACCGCCGGGGTGATCCCGACAGCCCGGCGTTGCTGGATTACCACACCGTGGACGCCAACGGCCTCGGCGGTGCGCAGGAGCGTGCCGACATTTTGCGGGTCCTGCAGGAGGTCCAGGAGGAGCAGGAAGGGGGGCTCAGAGCGCCGCGCGCTCTCGGCCAAAATGTCCTCCAGATCAGCGTATGGGTACTCGCTGGCCTCCAGGGCCACTCCCTGATGGTTGGCTTCCCCCATCCAGTCCAGATGGCGGCGGGGGACGCGTTCTACTGGCACCCCGGCCCGTTCTGCCAGGGTCAGGATGTCGTCCACGATGTCCGTCGCGCGGACGGTATCGGCGACCATCAGTCGGAAGAACTGTCGCCGCCGGGCCCGCAACGACTCATAGACCGCGTTGCGACCGTAGAGGGTTTCACGCATAAGACTCAGGAAACAGAGAGTAATTCAGGCCATTGTCACCCTTAGAGATAATGGCGTATGAGAAGGGCTCCTGATCCAGCATTGCCTGGAAGCACCCCTTTGCCGGCTTTTCGGATTTCCGACGCATTTCTATGATTTGTAAACCACCTTGTTCGGCCAGTGCAGGGAAGTTAGGGAGGGCGAGAGACCAGGGAGAAATTTCTTTCAACCATTGGATCAGGCCACTGAGCCGCTCCCAATCTTCCTGTCGGGTCGGGTCCAGTTGCTGGGCCTGAGCTCTGCGCCGGGTATAGGGGGATCGGGCACCCAGTCCCAATCTGGTCATTTCCTCGTCAAACTGGATTCCCCATTCCATCAGCCGGCGCGGCGAGATAGAAAGCAGAATGCGGCAGAAAGGATATAACGGGGAATCCTCCTCAGAACCTCCCAGCCATTCCAGCCACTCCATTGCGTTGCGCAGGTATGTGAATGCGCTCTGCATAGCGGAATCCACATTGAGCAGAACGGGGAGAAACTCCCGGGAAAGACGCATCTCCGTTTCCCGCCATTCCGGATGCCAGGCACTGAGACAGGCCAGGAGCAGGTGCAACGTCCCGAACGGATATTTACGGCCGAAATCTTCCGCCGTCACGCCCCGCAATAGATTGGGGTTCAGGGAGTGCTGGTGCCCCGGAATTGGAATGTCCTTTTGCCACTGAAGGATGTGATGCCCAACGCTGGGGATTTCCACCCGGTAAATGTCGTGGTCCAGGAAGACCACATTTCCTGAAAAAATATCCACCCCGGATTGTACCCACAGGTGCTGGGCGTCGTAGAAACCCACCAGTTGCCAGTTCCGCAGGGATTCCATCAACATGGCCGACACCAGGCCGTCCAGGTCCAGGCTGGTGACCATCAAATGGCCCGGTTCGTCCAGCCAGGGGAAACGCTCCCGAATCTGGGCGTAACTCGCAGGCTCTATTCGCTCCTCTTTTCCAGCATTCTGACCACCCTGGTAGACCACGTTTTCGTCCTTCAGGGACAGCAGCGGGAGTCTCATTTGCTGAGGGTAAGCTCGCCCATAGAGGTAATCCCGGTCCTGAACGGGTACCTTCTCAAAAATAGCAACCAGCTGCTGGCGGAGATGTAGGGGCTCCTGGATCCTCCGCCTGGCAATCTCTATATACTTCTGCTGGACATCATACCCCACGTAATGTCGGCCCAGGGCACGAGCAACTTTGGCCGTCGTCCCGATGCCCACAAACGGGTCCAGGACCGTATCGCCGGGGTAAGAGAACATCCGGATCAGGCGGTAGGGAATTTCCTCTGGGAAGGGGCAGGGGTGCGGGAGAGTATTGGGTGGAACCGGCGCGATATGCCAGACATTGTTGGCAATTTCCCGCTTGAAGAGGTCGTCTATCTCAAAGGCGGCAGATTCTTTTTCCCCCATCTTGCGCCCCTGGTGGATCGGCGGGCCCTCCTTGCGGAAAATCAAGATGGACTCGGTCATAATGTTCGGGTAATAGTAGCCTGGATAGGGTTGCTGGATGGTAACTCCCGCTCGTTTTACCCCTCCGGTGACCTTATGCCAGATGATTTCGTCGTGGAACAGGTATCCCAGGCGGTCGGTCATCAGTGTTGCAAGGTGATGGCGGACCGGATAGTGCCGCCCGTTCAGGAGCACGGTGCCGATGACCACCGCGCAGAACCCTCCCGGTTTCAGAACCCGATAAACCTCCGCGAAACAACGCTGCAGCCAGTCCAGGTATTCTTCATAAGGGCCTCCCTGACGGGTCCGATACCACGCGGTGGGGTCCTCCACATGCTGTTCATAATCAATCGCATTCCAGTAGGGAGGGCTGGTCACCACCAGATCCACGGCATCGTCGGGCACTTCGTCCATATGTTCGCAGGATTTGCAGTAGAGGCGATCCCTCCACATTTCACATTTCCAATCGCCATGTCGGCCCTTCGGGTCGGTCCTCCACGATGATGCCCAGTTCCGCCAGGCGCTGGCGGATGGCGTCGGCGCGCGCCCATTCCTTCGCCGCCCGATACTCCTGCCGGATGCTCAGAATCAGGTCCATCAGCCCATCCACCAGCCCGCTGCGTACCTCCGGCGGCTCCAGTTGGTCGGGAATGATGCCCAGAATCTGGCCCCCCAGTTCGCTGAACATCTGGTCTATGACGGCGAGGGTCCCATGGTTGATGGGCTGCCCGGAATCCAGCATCCGGTTGACCGTCCGCGCCAGTTCGTGGAGCGTCGCCATGGCCTTCGGGGTGTTGAAGTCGTCATCCATCGCCGCCAGGAAGGCCTCCCGATAGGGGTCCAGGTCGGCCATGTAGGACAGGTCGGCGGTCCCTTCGGGCATTGTGGTCTCTTTCATCCGGGCGCGCACCGCGCGGACGGTGTTGTGGAGGCGGCGGATGCCCTGCTCGGCGGCCTGCATCGCCTCGCGGGAGTAATCCAGTGTCCCCCGGTAGTGGGCGGAGAGAATGAAGGCCCGGATGACTTCCGGACGGTAGAGTTTCAGGGCGTCCTTGATGGTCAGGAAGTTGCCCAGACTCTTGCTCATCTTGACCCCGTCCACCGTCAGGGAGCCGGTGAGAATCCAGTAACGGGCGAACGGTTTGCCGGTGAGGGCCTCCGCCTGGGCAATCTCGCACTCGTTGTGGGGGAAGATGTTCTCCAGCCCGCCGCCGTGAATGTCAAAGGTCTCCCCCAGGTATTTGGTGGCCATCACGGAGCACTCAATATGCCAGCCGGGGTAGCCCCAGCCCCAGGGCGAGGGCCAGCGCAGGATGTGCTCCGGCTCCGCGCGCTTCCAGAGGGCGAAGTCCGCCGGATGGCGTTTCTCCTCCCGTACCTCCACCCGTGCCCCCGGTTCCAGTTCCTCCACCTTCCGACCGGAGAGTTTGCCGTATTCGGGGAACTTCTCCACCGAGAAGTAGACGTTGCCGTCCACCTCGTAGGCATATCCCTTTTCAATCAGCGCCTTGATCCACTCAATCTGTTCCGGGATGTGGGCGCTGGCGCGGGGGGAGATATTCGGGCGGACAACCCCCAGCGCGTCCATGTCCTCAAAGTAGGAACGGGTGTACATTTCCACCAGTTCCATCGGTTCCACCCGTTCCCGCCGGGCACCTTTGAGGATGCGGTCCTCCCCGGTATCCAGCAAGTGGCCCACGTCGGTGATGTTCTGGACGTAGCGGACTTTGTAGCCCAGGAAGCGGAGGTACCGCACCACCACGTCCATCGCGACGTAGAGTTTGGCGTGGCCCAGGTGGGCATGGTCGTAGACGGTGGGGCCGCAGACGTACATGTGCACCCGTCCGCGCTCCAGAGGTTTGAAGACCTCCTTCTGACGGGTCAGATAGTTATAGACCTGCAGAGCCATTCTCCTCCTCCTTACTTCTTGCATCCTGCATCTTGTATCCTGCGTCCTGCATCCTACTTCTCCGAATGCTCTACCGGACGGGCGAAAATCATCCGACCGGCGGCCGTCTGCAGGACCTTTGTGACGACTGTATCTATCTCCGTCCCGATGAAGGGGCGACCGTTCTCCACCACAATCATCGTCCCGTCATCCAGGTAGCCCACGCCCTGGTCGGGCTCTTTGCCTTCCTGGATGATGTGGACCCTCAAACTTTCACCCGGCAGATAGACGGCGCGTACCGCGTTGGCCAGTTCGTTGACGTTCAACACGGTCACGCCCTGAAGTTCGGCGACGCGGTTCAGGTTGTAGTCGTTGGTGACGATGGGACAGCGCAGGCGTCGGGCCAGCAGGACCAGTTTGTCGTCCGCCGAACGGGCCTCGGGAGCATCCAGGTCCACAATCCGCACGGGGATGTCGGCCTCCTCCTGGAGCCGTCGGAGCATGTCCAGCCCGCGCCGCCCCCGGTTGCGTCGCAGAGGGTCGGGGGAGTCGGCGATGTGCTGGAGTTCGTTGAGGATGAAGCGGGGCACCAGCATCTCGCTGCGGATGAACCCGGTCCGGCTGATGTCGGCGATGCGCCCGTCAATGATGACGCTGGTATCCAGAAGGACGGGAGGAATCTCCCCCCAATCCTCCGGCCGTTCGGGGAGCCGTCCCCGCAGAAAGGCAAAGATTTCCTGCTGCCGGGCCGTCATCACCAGCACGCCGATGTAGCCAAAGAGCACCGCGCTCAGGAAGGGCAGAATCTGGTTCAGCGGACGGGGCAGCATGGAGAGGGGGAATGTGCTCAGAGAAGCGATGACCAGGCCGACGGTCAGTCCAATGGTAGCGGCCAGGAGTTGCTGGACCGGCATCCGGTGGATTTTCTGGCGCAGGAATCGCAACGGGCGTACTGTGAGATATGGGGTGAGGGTCAGACCCGCCAGGGCGCCGACCAGCATAAAGATCGTGCCATACAGATAAGCGGAGGTTTCTGCGAGGGCAGCGAAGCGTACGCCCAATATCAGTCCTCCGACAGCCAGAACGAGCATGCCCACCATTCGGGAGATGAAATCGGCGCTCATTCCACTCCTCCTTCCGACGGCGCGATAGAGTTGACGGGGCACTGACGTCCGGCTGGTCCATCGGCGGAGGCGCAGAGCGGCGGATGAAGTGGCGAAAAGGCTTAATGATGACTCAGAATGAGACCAGACAATGCTTCTTGCGTCGCCCCGCCGTCCATCGCGGTAACAATCATTTGCTAAAATGCCCGCGCTGGGGACCGGCCAGTATCGTTCACCCCGGAGCGAGGGTATCTTATCACAATCCCCTGAAAAGTCAAAAGGAAATGGTAACTACCTACCAGGGAGCCCCCGGGCAAGCGCTATCAAAGACGCGGCGAAGGCATGCCCCTGTAGCGCAGGCCGCCAGGCCTGTATTCGCAGGCTAAAGCCTACGCTACATTATCTGCAAACGATTCAGGGTAGGTAATTACAGGAAATGTCCGTTTTCCCTCCAGCCGCTACTTTTGAGCCTGGATGCTCCGCCGCCAGGCAGTGCCTCCCAGCGCCAGCAACCGCAACCACGAAGGCCACGAAGGCTACACAAAGGGCACAAAGGATTTGATTGCACCTTCGTGTCCTTTGTGAGCACTTTGTGCCTTGTGGTAGGTAATTACCGTTTTCCCTAAAGAGTTGTAGGCGGACGGTACTCGCCCCAGACCCGCCGCAGGACGCCGCAAATCTCGCCCAGGGTGCAGTCCGCCTCCACCGCCGCGATGAAGAGGGGCATCAGCATCTGGTCGGAGGAGCGGGCCGCCGCCTCCACGCGGGCCAGCATCGCCGACACCCGCTCCGCATCCCGCCGGGCCCGCAGCGCGGCCAGCCGTTCCCGCTGCCGGGCCTCCACCGCCGGGTCCACCACCAGCCGCTTCAGGCGACGGGCCTCCTCCTCTATCTGATAGGCGTTGACACCCACCACAATCCGCTCCCCCTTCTCCACCGCCTGCTGGTAGCGGTAGGCGGCATCGGCAATCTCCTGCTGGATGTAGCCCCGTTCAATGGCCACCAGCACTCCACCCATCGCGTCTATCTTCTCAATGTACGCCTGGGCCTGGCGTTCTATCTCGTTGGTCAGGTACTCCACCACGTAGGAGCCAGCCAGGGGGTCCACAGTGTTGGCAACCCCCGATTCGTGGGCGATAATCTGCTGGGTGCGCAGGGCGATGCGGACGGACTCCTCGGTGGGAAGCCAGAGGGCCTCATCCAGCGAGTTGGTGTGGAGGGATTGAGTCCCGCCCAGGACTGCTGCCAGGGCCTGGAGGGTGACCCGGATGACGTTGAGTTCCGGCTGCTGCGCGGTGAGGGTACAGCCCGCGGTCTGGGTGTGAAAGCGGAGCATGCAGGAACGGGGGTCTTTCGCCCCGAACCGCTCCCGCATGATGCGGGCCCACAAGCGCCGGGCGGCGCGGAACTTCGCCACTTCCTCCAGAAAGTCGTTGTGGGCGTTGAAGAAGAAAGAGAGGCGCGGGGCAAACGCGTCCACGTCCAGCCCGGCCTCTATGGCGGCCTGGACGTAGGCGATGCCGTTGGCCAGGGTAAAGGCGACTTCCTGGACGGCGGTGGAGCCGGCCTCGCGGATGTGGTAGCCGCTGATGCTGATGGTGTTCCACTCCGGCACTTCGGTCGCGCAGTAGCGGATGAGGTCGGTCACCAGGCGCATGGAGGGGCGGGGCGGGAAGATGTAGGTGCCCCGGGCGATGTACTCCTTCAGGATGTCGTTCTGAACCGTGCCGCGCAGATGCTTCGGGTCCACCCCCTGCTCTTTGGCGACGGCGATGTACATGGCCAGCAGGATGGCCGCCGGGGCGTTGATGGTCATAGAGGTGCTGATCTGGTCCAGGGGGATGCCGTTGAAGAGCACCCGCATGTCGTCCAGACTGCTGATGGAGACCCCCACTTTGCCCACTTCGCCCGAGGCCAGAGGGTCGTCGGCGTCGTAGCCCAACTGGGTGGGGAGGTCAAAGGCCACGGAGAGGCCGGTCTGCCCCTGGGCCAGCAGGTAGCGGTAGCGGGCGTTGGACTCCTCGGCGGTGGCGTACCCGGCATACTGGCGCATCGTCCAGAGCCGCCCCCGGTACATTGTCGGCTGGACGCCCCGGGTGAACGGGTACTCACCGGGGAACCCCAGGTCCTGCAGGTAGTCCACCGGCACATCGGCGGGGGTGTAGATGCGGTCCAGCGGGATGCCGGAGAGGGTCTCAAACCGTTCCTGTCTTTCAGGGAACCGCCGGAGCGTGGGCTCCAGGGTTCGCTTCTCCCATTCTTCACGGGCACGGGTCAGGTCGTCCATTGGGCCTCCTGAGGCAAGTATGCAAGTGTGCAAGTGTGCAAGTGTGCAGGTGGTCCGTGGTCTGTGGTCAGTGGTCCGTGGTAAATATACCGCGAAAGTGGAATCCGGTCAAAAATCGGCTGAGGCTTGACATTCTTCCCCTCCAATGGTATAAGCACCGTTGAGCCCCGACGATACCATTTGTGGACGGTCCATATGGTAGACCTTTCTGTCTCCCTGTGCGGTGTCCGTCTGCCCAATCCCACGGTGCTGGCTTCCGGCATTCTGGGGTTGAGCCACGGCGTGCTGGTGCGGGTGGCCCGGGCGGGGGCCGGCGCCGTCACCACCAAATCCATCAGTCTGGCCCCCCGCGATGGCTACTCCAACCCCGTCATCGTGGAATGGGGCGGGGGCCTGATCAACGCCGTCGGCCTTTCCAACCCCGGGGTGGAGGTCATGGTGGACGAAATCCGCGCCGCCCGGGAGCAACTGGCCCCCATGGGCGTCCCGATTATCGCCAGCATCTTCGCCGACACCATCTACGACTTCGGCACCATCGCCCGCTACGTCTCCGAGGCCCGCCCCGACCTGATTGAGGTCAACATCTCCTGCCCCAACATAGACGACCAGTACCTGCGGATGTTCGCCGCCGACCCCTACGTCTCCGCTCAGGTGACCCGGCGGGTGAAGGCGAATACGGACATCCCCGTGCTGGTCAAACTCTCCCCCAACGTGACCGACATCGTGCGCATCGCCGAGGCAGTGGTGGAGGCCGGCGCGGACGGCATCACCGCCGTCAACAGCCTGGGTCCCGGCCTGATTCTGGATGTAGAGACGGCCCACCCGGTCCTCTCCCACGGCACCGGCGGCATCAGCGGCCCGGCCCTCCGCCCCATCGCGGTCCGCTGCGTCTACGACATCTGCCGGGCCGTGGACGTCCCGGTGGTCGCCACCGGCGGCGTGACCACGGGGCGGGACGCGGTGGAGATGATCCTGGTCGGCGCGACCGCCGTCGGCATCGGCTCCGCCGTCTACTACCGG
>JAPYWT010000046.1 GCA_028276215.1 Thermoflexus sp.
CGCCCTCTACGGGGCCCCGCAGGAAGGCCCAGACGGCGACCAGCAGGAAGACCGCATCCGGATGGGCGCCGAAGAGGGAGACCCCCGCCAGCGCGGTGCTCTGGGCCAGGGCGGCCAGGGTCAGCAGAGGTAAGACAATATACAGGCTGAGAATGGTAGACTCCGCCGATCAGTGTTTTCGCATAATCAGCAAAAATTCTGACTGGATGCCCTCGGGGTTCTTGTTTTTGCGCCCCCGGAACAGTTGGCGGTTTTTGATGCGGTCCTCGTAGACCTGGACCAACTCCAGATGGCGTTCGCCAAAATACTCGCTCATAATGCGCCAGGTTTCCACTTCAAATTCATCCACATTCGGATTGCCCACAAAGACACAGAGAACGCCACCTGGCGTTAGCAGGCGGACCGCGTTCTCCAGAGCGCGAAGAGTGTAGTAGAAGTACGAATCCAGCATTGCCCGCAAGTCTTCCCGCCGGAGCGAAGCGCGAATGGCTTCCAGAGTTGGGGTAGAGATAAGCCTTTCGGCTTTCCGGTAGGGGATTTCCAGGCGGGATAGTTGCCGGATCCGCTCTTCGGGATAGCCCAGCCAGCTGAGGTCCAGTTTAAATGTGCGAATGTACTCCTGAGCCTGCAGGTAGGGGGGGGAGGTGATGATGGCTTTGAAAGGATACGGCGGAATATCCCCAAAGGCTTCAGGGTTGGAAGAGTCTACACCTCCCCGGTATATCACTTCTCCGGACTGATAACGGAGCTGCCGGGTGAGATAGTTCAACCGATTCCCCGCATCAAGAGCAGTGGTGTAGATCAGATCATCCAGTCGGGTCTTCCAGTCACCCTGCAGCAGGTTTTGCATTTCTGCTCGCTTGGCTTTAGACTTAAACAGTTTTGGAGTTCTATGCTCGGCATAGGAGAAATACTTGCTGGCCTTCAGAAGTGCCAATTCAATGATGCGGATATAAGGGCTATCGTCCTGGGCTTTCAGCCACCCCCAGTACCGGCTCAACAGGGACAGAACGTCTGGATCATACCAGTATGTGATATTGGCAAGGTCGGGCAAGAATATCGGGGCTTCCTGCTCCGAGGACTCGGCGGCGTGGCGCATCTCGTCCAGCATCCGACGAAGAGTCTCGGGCTCTACATCATAGCGAAAGAGGATTTTCAGAGGAACGATGTGATTCAGCAATGGGTTGAGGTCCAAAAGGAGCGCGTTCCGCCCCATAAGGACTGCTTCCAACCCCACTGTTGCTGAGCCCGCGAAGGGGTCTATCACCCAGTCTCCCTTCGCTGTATACTCTTTCAGGCAAAATCGGGGGACCTGAGGGATAAACTTGGCGGGGTAGTAAAAAAGCCCGTGGGTCAGGTAATTGGTGTCCGTGATTTCCGGTGCCAGTGCGCGGAAACTTACCAGATAAGGTTCCCCTTCGGCATGGGGAGAAGCCGGGGGAGTATCTGAAAATAAGGGGAGCTGATAAGGCCACGGGTGGGCTCCGCTATCTCTTGCTACCAGGGTTCCTGCTTCTCCCGACTGAGGGCAGTATTTCTCATAAATAGCCGATAAAAAGAGCAGATCGCGAAGGTAAAGGGCCTGGTCGGCGGGCGCTTTCACGGGCAGGGAGTCTTCCTTCCAATGAACGATCAGGCTATCTACCGCCTTTTCCACCAATGCCTGTAATTCGCTATACTTATGGAATTCCAGTTCAATACCCAGTTCTTTGCATTTGCTTCTCAGCAAATAGACGTTGGAGATGCCTCGCAATGCCTGCAGTTCCAGTTCAACAGAAGCAATAGCGTAGGCAACCCAGAGGTCGTCCCACTCTTCCACTCTCTGCACTGTTTTGGAAAGCATCTGTGAGGCACTGGGATCGGGCGCTGGGGCCCAATCCGTAATCGCTTCTATAATCTCCTTTGAGCCGTATGCCAATTGCAATCGGATATTCGGCGTAAGATCAGCACCTCTTCCAATGTCCTGTTCCAGGTTGGAAAAATCATAGGGAAGGTTAAGGTCTTGAAGAGATGAGCGGATTTTATTGATGGTTGAGATTCGCTGTTGTGATTCCCGCGCATCCCAGATTCCAATCAGATACAGGACGTGGGCCGAAGGTGATCCTCCTCCCCGGATCAATTCCTTTAGAGCATCCGCCAAGGAGCCTTTAGCGGTCGTCCCACCCGTATCGTCTCGGGAGCGCAACTGAACCAGAAGAAGCCGCCCCTGGTCCGCCGTAACCCCGATAACGTCTATATCGCTTTTGGGCCATTTGCCTTTATTCGCCGCCTGGGGGTAAAAGAGGTTTTGCAAAAGTGGAAGGGCCTGGTTCGTCTCCAGGACTTGGAAACTTGTGCATAGAGGTAAAATCCGTTTCAGCAACTCTTCCAAGACTTTCCCCTGTCTCGCCCGATAGGAACTGTGAAACCATTGCTGAAAGGCAAACATCAGTGTATAGTAATCAGCCAGCCGGTAATCCCTCATCGCCGAAGCGCGCGTTATGCCCGCCGCAAACCCCTTTACAATATCCAGGTCTTCCCGAAGAGATGGAAAATCCCCATTAAAGAGCCGGCAGACCACATCTCGGGCCAGTCCCAGAGGACTTTCCAATATCTCACGGGCGATCTGTATGGTGGGGTCATCATCGTCGGCCAGAAGCAGAAAAACACGCGGCTGCTGATCAAATTGCATTCCGCCTCCTTTGAGGACTCACTCCCCCGGCTCCTCCTGGACCAGGGGCTGGAACGACGTGATGACCAGCGTCAGTTCCACCCGGCGGTAGTCCACGGCCGGATGGATGACCGCCTCCTGGAACAGGGCGAAGTCCTGTTTCACCACCTGGGAGACCTGTCCCAGGACCAGGCCGCGCGGGAAGGCGCCGCCCAGGCCGGACGTGAGCACCACGTCGCCGACCTGGACAGTATCCTCCTGGGGGATGTAGAGCATGCGCAGGGAGCCGTCGGGCTGGCCCACCACCAGGCCGGTGGCGCGGGATTGCTGGAGCATCGCGGCGACGTTGCTGCCCGGGTCGGTAATCAACTGCACCTTGCTGGTGTGGAGTCCCGTCTCGGCGACCCGCCCCACCAGGACGGCGCCGCCGGTGACCACGGGCATCCCCACGGCGACCCCGTCGGCCTGCCCGACGTTGATGGTGATGTAGCGCAGATAGGGGTTGGGCTCCTGGCCCACCACGTCGCCGCAGGGGGCGTTGATGCAGGCCGACCGTCCCACCACGTCCGCGCCCAGGAAGGCCCAGGTGGGGTTGGCCTCCACGAACCCCAGCAGCCCCCGCAACTGCACCACCTCCGCCTCGTACTCCCGCAGGCGGACGTTCTCAATGGTGAGGGCGTTGACCTGTTCCTCCAGTTCGGCCACGCGGGCGCGCAATTCCCGCACCTGCCGGACGGTCTGAGAGAGGTCGCCGATGTTGCGGACCAGTGCGGTCGCGGCGCGCTGAAGGGGAGCCAGAACGACCTGCAGGCCCCGCTCCACAGGGGCCAGGATGCGGGTTTCGTGGAGGGCCAGGAACAGAATGGAGAGGATGAGAAAGGTCAGAGGAAGCCAGGAACGCCAGGTCCCGCGCCGCACTGCACCTCCTGCAATTTACTTCCTGACGTGCCAGGCACTTCTGGAAGTGCCTGGCACGTTCTCCTGCTAACGGCGTAAGTCCTGTCAAGAGACCAGTTCCGTCCCCCGACGGTCGGTGGCCATCACTACCTGCCGCAACAGGTTCATGTTTTCCAGCACCATCCCGGCTCCCCGGGCGACGCACGTCATCGCGTCCTGCGCCACCCAGGCCCGGATGTGCGTCTCCTGGGTGACCCGCTCGGCCATCCCCTTCAGCAACGCGCCCCCACCAGTCAGGCAGATGCCGATGTCCATCAGGTCGGCGACCAGTTCCGGTGGCGTGTCGTCCAGCGTATCCCGAATCAGGTCCACAATGAGGCTGACGGAACTGGAGAGGGCCTCCCGAATCTCTATGCTGCTGACCTCCACCGCCTCCGGCAGGCCGGTGACCAGGTTGCGACCTCGCAGGAGCATCGTCTTCTCCTCGGGGAGCGGGTAGGCGGAGCCAATGGCAATTTTGACCCGCTCGGCAGTCTGCTCGCCGATCATCAGGTTGTACTTCTGGCGGGCGTACTGGATGATGTCCTCATCCATCTCGTCCCCGGCGACCCGAATGGAGCCGCTGGTAACAATCCCGCCCATCGCGAAGACGGCGACCTCGGTGGTGCCGCCGCCGATGTCCACCACGATGCTCCCCCGGGATTCGGTCACCGGCAGGCCGGCGCCGATGGCGGCCGCCATTGGCTCCTCTATCAGGTAGGCTTCCCGCGCCCCGGCGGCGATGGCCGCGTCGTAGACTGCCCGCCGTTCCACCTCCGTCACCCCGCTGGGGATGCCCACCACCACGCGGGGCCGGGGGATGGGGGTGAACATATGCTGGTGCGCCTTCTTGATGAAATAGTCCAGCATCGCCTGGGTCACCTCAAATTCGGAGATGACCCCGTCTCGCAGCGGGCGGATGGCGACAATATTGGCCGGCGTCCGCCCGACCATCTCTTTGGCCTCAGCGCCGATGGAGAGAACCCGGCGGCTATCCCGCTCAATAGCCACCCACGAGGGCTCGTTGATGACGATTCCCTTGCCCCGGACGTAGACCAGGGTGTTGGCCGTGCCCAGGTCAATGCCAATATCCAGGGAAAAGAGGCCCAGCAACGCGTCTATTGGATTCCACAAAGGCATTTCTTCACCTGAATTTCGGGTTTACCGATGAAAAACATGACCAGAATGATTATACCACAAATCGGGGCTTTGGGTAGTGAAGACGATGTTTTTGCTGCGGGGGCTTTGCCGCCGCAGCAAAAACTTAACTGTCCACCGGATGACTTGACAGAACCCCTCCCTTGTGATAAAACCTCTTTGCCGCTTGCACAAAAACGGTTTCCCTTTCACCGATCGGGAGTGCCCTTTGTCCCAGGAATTGCTCATCGTGACCGACAACCCCGGCAAGAAGCGGGAGTACCGGGCCCTGCTGGCCTCCCTCCCTGTTCCCATACGGTTCCCTTCCGACCTGGGATGCCGGATAGACGTCCAGGAGGACGGAACGACCTACGTGGAGAACGCGGCCCGGAAGGCCCGCGCCGGGGTACAGGCCTCCGGTCTGCTCTCCCTGGCCGACGACTCCGGCCTGGAAGTGGACGCGCTGGGCGGCGAGCCAGGCATCCGCTCCGCCCGCTACACCCCCGGCTCCGATGCCGACCGCATCGCGGCCCTGCTGGCCCGTCTGGATGGCGTCCCCTGGGAACAACGAACCGCCCGCTTCCGCTGCGTCATCGCCATCGCGACCCCGGCTGGCGACCTCTACACCACCGAGGGGACCTGCGAGGGGGTCATCGCCACCGCACCCGCGGGGACCGGCGGCTTCGGCTACGACCCGGTCTTCTACCTCCCCGAGTTCGGTTGCACAATGGCCCAACTCCCGCCGGAAGTGAAAAACCGCATCAGCCATCGGGCGCGCGCGGTGGAGGCCGCGCTGCCCATCCTGCAACAGTTGCTGGAAGACCGCAGGACAACTGCAAGCAGTTGTCCTACAGGGATATAGGCAGTCAGCGCGGAGGCTGAAACGCCGATGATTTTCAAATGGCTGCGCCCTAAAACCCGACCGTCCGCAAAACCTCTAACCACCACCGAAATATCTCACCCGCTCCAGGAGCGCATCGGTTATTCATTCCGGGAGCCGGGGCTGCTCCTGCGCGCCCTGACCCACCCCTCCTACGTCCATGAGCACCCCGAAGAGGGCTGGGACAACCAGCGCCTGGAATTTCTGGGCGACGCCGTCCTGAGCCTGACGGTGGCGGAGTGGGTTTTCCACCGGTATCCCGAATTCCGGGAAGGGGAGATGACCCGCCTGCGGGCGGTCCTGGTCTCCGAGGAGATGCTGGCCCGCTTCGCCGCCCAACTGGGCCTGGGCGACTTTCTCCGCCTGGGGAAGGGCGAAGAGGAGCGGGGCGGACGGGAGCGGGCACCCAACCTGGCCGATGCCTTTGAGGCCGTCGTCGGCGCGATGTACCTGGACGGGGGGCTGGAGCCGGTGCGGAAACTGGTGCGCTTGTTGATGGCGCCGATGGCGGAGGCAATTCTGGCCGCCGAGGCCGATAAGGACGCCAAGAGCCGCTTCCAGGAGTGGGCCCAGGCCGAGATGGGCATCACCCCCCGCTACCGCATCGTCGCCGAGCACGGCCCCGAACACGCCAAGACCTTCGTCGCCGAGGTGCTCCTGGGCAACGAGGTGGCGGGCCGGGGAGAGGGGCGCTCCAAGCAGGCCGCCGAGCAGGCCGCCGCGCGGGACGCGTGGGAGCGGAGGACGGATTACGTAATACGTGAAACGTAAAACGTGAAGGAGGAGCGATGAGCCAGGAACGAGAGCGGATTGCCGCCGAACTGGAACGGTGGAAACAAACCACCCTGAAAGCCACGCTGGACCGTCAGCCGGAACGGTATCCGGAGTTCATCACCGCCTCCGGCGAGCCGGTGGAACGGCTGTACACCCCGCTGGATGTGGAGGGGGACTACCTGGAGAAAATCGGCTTCCCCGGCGAGTACCCGTTCACCCGGGGCATCCACCCCAACATGTACCGGGGGCGGTTGTGGACGATGCGGATGTTCGCCGGATTCGGCACCGCCGAGGAGACCAATGCCCGCTTCAAGTACCTGCTGGCCCACGGCGAGACGGGCCTCTCCGTGGCCTTTGACCTGCCCACCCTGATGGGCTACGACACCGACGCACCGGAGGCCGAGGGGGAGTTCGGCAAGTGCGGTGTCGCCGTCTCGTCGCTGAAGGACATGGAGATTCTCTTTGACGGCATCCCGCTGGACAAAGTCACCACGTCCATGACCATCAACAGTCCGGCGGCCGTCATCTGGGCCATGTACATCGCGGCGGCGGAGAAGCAGGGCGTCCGGATGGACCAACTGGGCGGGACCATCCAGAACGACATCCTCAAGGAGTACATCGCTCAGAAAGAGTACCTCTTCCCACCCGAACCCTCTATGCGATTGGTGACGGACACCATAGAGTTCGGCAGCAAATATCTCCCCAAGTGGAACACCATCAGCATCAGCGGCTACCACATCCGGGAGGCCGGCTCCACCGCCGCGCAGGAACTGGCCTTCACCCTGGCCGACGGGATGGAGTACGTCCGCTGGGCTCTGCGGCGCGGTCTGGATATAGACGAGTTCGCCCCGCGCCTCTCGTTTTTCTTTAACTGTCACAACGACTTTCTGGAAGAGATTGCCAAATTCCGGGCCGCGCGCCGCATCTGGGCGCGGGAGATGCGGTACACCTTCGGGGCCAAAAACCCCCGCTCCTGGTGGATGCGCTTCCACACTCAGACGGCCGGGTGCACCCTCACCGCCCAGCAGCCGGAGATCAACATCGTCCGCGTGGCCATCCAGGCACTGGCGGCGGTCCTGGGCGGGACTCAGTCGCTGCACACCAACTCGCTGGACGAGGCGCTGGCGCTGCCCAGCGAGTTCGCCGTCACCATCGCGCTGCGCACCCAGCAGATCATCGCCCACGAATCGGGTGTGGCGAACACCGTGGACCCGCTGGGCGGCTCCTACGTCATAGAGGCCCTCACCGACCGGCTGGAGCGGCAGGCCTACGACTACTTTGCCCGCATTGAGGCGCTGGGCGGGGTCATCCCGGCCATTGAGGCTGGCTTCTTCCAGAAGGAGATTGCCGACTCCGCCTACCGCTACCAGCGGGAGATAGACGAACGGCGGCGCATCGTGGTGGGTGTCAACGAGTTCGTCGCCGAGGAGCCCCTGAAAGTGCCCCTCTTGAGGATGGACCCGGAGGGGTACCGGCGCCAGTGCGAGCGGCTGGCCCGAGTGCGGGCGGAGCGGGATAACGGCGCCGTGGGGCAGGCGCTGGACCGGCTGCGCATCGCCGCCCAGGGGACGGAGAACGTCATGCCCCACATTCTCAACGCCGTCCGCGCCTACGCCACCCTGCAGGAAATCATGGACATCTTCCGGGAGGTCTTCGGCCTCTACCGGGAGCCGATGGTGCTGTAACATTGGGGGGAGGAATCCGATGAACCGCTGGCAGTATCGGGTGACCGTGCACAGCGCCGACGAAGTCCTGCACTGGCTACAGGAGCCGGTGACCCAGGTGCCACCGATGCTCTATTGCGACACCGAGGGCATCTGTTACTTTGACGCCGGGGACCCGTTCCTGCGCGCGATAGAGGCGGTACTGAACGGCCCCGGCGAGCAGGGATGGGAACTGGTGCAGGTCACCTTCCGCTCCCAGCAGATGATTTGCTTCTGGAAGCGGCCGAAGTAAAAAGCAAGTGACGGTCACCTTGGAGGTGACCGTCACTTTCATCGCTGGCACTGGGGGCAGTAGTGGGCGCTCCGGCCCCCCACGCGGGTGCGGGCAATCGGAGCACCGCATCGGGGGCAGGGATGCCCCTCCCGCCCGTAGACCGCCAGATGGGCCGCGAACTCCCCGGGGCGCCCGTCGGGGAGGACATACCGCCGGTCTGCCAGGGTGGTGCCCCGGCGAGCGATGGCTTCCTCCAGCACCTCCCGCATGGCCCCGTGCAGGCAGGTCACCTCCTCGGGCGTCAGCGTGTCGGCGCAACGGAGGGGGTGCAGGCCCGCCCGCCAGAGCACCTCGTCGGCGTAGATGTTCCCCAGGCCTGCCAGGAAGCGCTGGTCGGCCAGCAGAGCCTTCAGGCGGACCCGACGGCCCCGCAGCATCCCCGCCAGCCGCTCCGGCGTCAGGTCCGGGTCCAGCGGCTCCGGCCCCAGGCCTCCCAGCCAGTCCTCCGGACAGGCCGTCACCGCCATCCGCCCGAACTTGCGGGGGTCGGAGAAGCGCAGCCGCCGCCCGTCGTCCAGATAGAAGACCACCCGGGTGTGGGCATCCTCGGGGGCGTCGGCGCTCTCCATGGCCAGCCGTCCGCTCATCCGCAGGTGGACCAGCAGCCAATCCCCCTCGTCCAGGCCCAGGAGCAGCCACTTCCCCCGGCGCCGGATTTCCCGGATGCGGCGCCCGACCAGTCGCCGGACGAACGTCTCCGGATCCGGCGCGGCGACGGTGCGCGGCCAGCAGACCTCCACCCCGACAATGCTCCGCCCGACCAGCACCCCTCTCAGTTCCCGCGCCAGCGTCTCCACTTCCGGCAGTTCAGGCATACGGACTTCCTTAAAACCACGAAGGACTCAAAGGTCACACAAAGGACACGAAGAAATTTTACAGGACTTACGCAGTTGGCGGATAAACTTCGGAATTCGCCACGAATTTCACGAATTGGCACGAATTTTTTCTTTTCATTCGTGTAAATTCGTGCAATTCGTGGCAAAAAAGACCGCCTGCGTAACTCCTGTCACAGGGAGATCACCCGCGTCTCCGGATAGTCAAATCCGTTGTACGTCTTTGCCGAAGCGATGTAGGCGCCCGCCGGATAAATGAGCAAAAAGTCGCCCGCTTTCAGAGCCTGACTCAGATGGGCCTGTGGGCTGAACACGTCGTGGCTATCGCAGGTCGGACCGGAGACGACATATTCCGCCAGCGGCGGTTGCTCTTCAGTGGGGGAGATCACAGCATACTCCAGACCGCCCATAATCCACTGGAATCCCTGGTTGATGCCGGTATCCACATAGACCCACGTTCGCCGGGCCCGCCTGACCACATCAATGACCCGGGTCACGACCACCCCCGCGTCGGCCGCCAGAAAGGACCCCGGTTCGGCGTAAATCTCCATCCCGTACGTTGAGCGAACGTGCATCAGGACGGGGTTGATGGTACGCGCGATCTCCCCCAGAAAGGCGTGGGAGTCCACCATATGGGCCGGGAAACCACCGCCGATATTCAGGAACCTCAACGAAACGCCAGCCCGACGGCACTCTTCAATAACGTGCAATGCGTCTTGCACCGCCCGCTCCCACGTCGCCAGGTCCATATTGTTCCAGCCCACGTGGAAAGAAACGCCCGCCGGTTGGAGGTGCAACTCCTGCGCCTGCTGGAACATGTGGACCGCTTCGCTCACCGGGCAACCGAACTTCTCCGAGAGGTCCCACTGGGCGCCGCGATTGGAGACGTCCAGCCGCAGGTAAATTTCAGCACCAGGCGCGTGTCGCTCCACTTTCGCCAGTTCGCTTTCCGTATCTACGGCGAAAACCCGAACACCGGCCTGTGCGGCCCGGGCAATGTGTTCTTCAACCCCGATCGGATTGCCGAAAAAGATGCTGGACGCCGGGATGTGCAGGGCCAGGAGCAGTTCCAACTCACCGAATGAAGCGATCTCAAAAGAAAGCCCCGCCTGCTTCAAAACGGTCAGTACGCCCGGATGATTGTTCACTTTGACGGGAAAGTACAGTTGGTGAACGGGCAGTTGTGTGAAGAAGG
>JAPYWT010000047.1 GCA_028276215.1 Thermoflexus sp.
CAGTGATTAAGGCCCGCATGAAATAGTTCAGGGCCACTGTTTTGGGTTCAACTCTCCAGGCTGTAGCAAACCGGTAAAAAAGCAATTTGGCCCGAAAATGGGCTGGATATGTGGGGAAATGTTCCCATGTAACAGCCAAGTGGCAGGCAAGTCGGT
This sequence comes from Thermoflexus sp., assembly GCA_028276215.1. Taxonomy (GTDB): domain Bacteria; phylum Chloroflexota; class Anaerolineae; order B4-G1; family DUEL01; genus SpSt-77. The sequence goes on from JAPYWT010000047.1 coordinate 157, forward strand.
TCTGTTTGTTGATAAATTCGGAATCTCGGGTTACATTCCAGGTATGTAGCCGATAACCTACAGTGGGCGTGCTCAGATAAATCATAGAAAAATCATGAGCGATTTTAACCCAAGCCAACCAATCCTCTCCACCCCCACCCTTAAATCTCTCATCAAAATAGCCACAGAGGTCAAAACATTTACGGCGTACCATGACCGTGCTGGTAGTAGCACAATATTCCACCGTCTCCCATCGAAAATCCTCCGGATGCTTTGGAGCCCCAGATATTGTGGATTTTAACCCTAAAACTTTCCCTGAACTGTCTATCAAATAAGCATCTGTAGCTACCCAATTTTCGCCCAAATTAGGGGCCTGATGCCCTGGCGAGCTTGACGGAAAGGGTGACAGATGGTATGTAGATAGGGAGTCCCTATCTCGCATACAGGAGGTCTGTCACCATGTCTACGCCCAACGATGCTCATCAGGAGCACCGCACTTTCACCGCCCGAGCCACTCTGGTGGCTATCGGCATCAAAGTCCGACAGATCGGCCTTCTGAAGCCCATCTTCCAGAAAGTCCGGATTGCCCAAAAGACAGTCAAATTCTCCCCGGCCGAGAAGTTGGTGGACGCCCTCATCACCATTCTCGCCGGCGCTCACGGGCTGGTGGAGGCCAATAAGCGCGTCCGCCCCGATCCGGGACTCCAGCAGGCCTTTGGCCGCTCCGGTTGTGCCGAACAATCGGTCATCCAGGACACCCTGGATGCCTGCACTTCAGAGAACGTGAAGCAGATGGAGGAAGCCCTGGCCGTCATTTACCGCCAGCACAGCCGGGGATACCGCCATCCGTACGATCGGCAGTGGCAAATTCTGGATATTGACATCACCGGAAGGCCGTGTGGGCCCAAGGCGGCCTTCGCCACCCCCGGCTATTTCAGCCGACAACGCAACCGTCGGGGGCGTCAGGTCGGATACGTGTTGGCCACTCGGTATGAGGAAGTGGTGGTGCAACAGGTCTTCTCCGGCAACGAGTCGTTGACGAAAGCCTTGCGACCGCTGGTAGAAGCCGCCGAATCGGTGCTGGAATTGGATGACGCCAAACGGCGGCGCACCATCCTGCGGATTGATGCGGGTGGCGGAACGGTAGAGCACATCAACTGGCTGCTGGAGCAAGGATACCAGTTGCATTGCAAGGATTACTCCGGACATCGGGCGGAAAAGCTGGCCGCCAGTGTCCAGGAGTGGTTCACCGACCCCAAGGACCCCAACCGCCAGTTTGGGTGGGTTACTCTCCCTACCGACGGGATATACGTCCGTCCGGTGCGCCGGATTGCCGTCCGGTGTCGGAAGAAGAACGGGCAATGGGGGGTGGGAGTCATCCTCTCCACCCTGGCGCCGGAGGAGGTGTTGTCCCTGGTGGGCGAGTCGCCGGAGAAGGCTGATGACCCTCAGGCCGTCCTGTGGGCCTATGTGCGCTTCTACGATCAGCGCGGCGGTGGGGTGGAGATTGAGATTAAAGAGGACAAACACGGCCTGGGGAGCCTTCGGCGAAATAAGAAGCGCTTTGAAGCCCAGCAGATGATGGTATTGCTGGAGGCATTGGCCCACAACCTGCTGGTTTGGGTGCGTGGATGGCTGGCCGATGCCTGCCCCCGGCTGGCCCGGTGGGGCCTGCTGCGCTGGATACGGGATGCGATTCATATCAGCGGAGTGGTCGTATTTCATTCTTCTAAAATCGTCCAAATTGTGCTGAACCGGGGAGACCCGGTGGCCGGAGAGTTAGGGCCTGGGTTGGCGGCCCTTCTGGCTCCGGAGGAAACGGCCATTATTTTGGGCGAAATTTAGGTAGCTACAAGACCAACTTCAGGCTGCTGCTCTAAAATGTCGGCCTCTAACGATAATCGCCCAGGCAAGCACACATCGTCAGCATCCAGAAAGGCTATGTATTCACCTTTAGCTCTTCGTATCCCGGCATTTCGGGCGGACGCGGCTCCTAAATTCGGCTGCTCAATATACGTGATAAATTTGTCAAAACGAGCGGCAACCAAGCGAGTTTCATCCGTTGAGCCATCGTTGACTACAATAATTTCTTTACTTGGATAATCCTGGTCAAGCACACTCTGAATAGCCTCTGCTAAAAAGTGGCCCTGGTTATAGCAAGGGATAATCACGCTGACTTTCATCGCCCCTCCGGCAAAGCGATGACGTTTTGCACATCCGCTGGCTTCATCAAATAGAAGCGATAACCAAGTGCTTTTAGAAAATCCCTTACCTCGGCTACTGTGTAACCAAATGCCTGGTATGCTGGCTCATTTTCCTCGTAAAAGATGACAGGCCTGTCACGTTCAATAGTCTTTTTCGCTCCCTGCAAAGCCAAAAGTTCTGCTCCCTCAATGTCTATCTTCATCAGACCAATTTTGCTTTCAGGATATTGGGCGAGAAATTCATCTAATGTCGTCACTTGGACCTCGCAAGAACCCGTCAGATGTGTAAGATAAGGCCTAAGAGAGCCAAACGTGATCCCGCCAGGGTTTATATACAGAACCATCGTCCCACCTTTGTCTCCTACTGCTTGCTGGATAGGGATTAAATTGCTTAATTTGTTCAAGTCCTTGTTGCGCTGTAAGTACTCAAAGGCTAAATGATTCGGCTCAAAGGCGTATACAACACTTCCAAGAGAGTGGCGGAGATGCCAAGCCGCCATAATGGCATAATAACCAACATTTGCGCCAAGGTCAACGACGCATTCTCTTGGCCGAAGTCGGCTGAGATATTGCAAAAAAAGACGGGTAAACTCTCGCTCGTACTTGCCAATACAGTAAGGAAGAAGTGCGTGGCCAGCGTTGTCGTTCCCCACCAATATCTGACTTCCGTTCGGCAGACGCATCGTCAGGGGATGGGTTGCTCCAAACAGCCGAAGCGCCCATAGTGCTAATAGCCCCTTACCCTTGAAATACGGAAAATATGAAAGCACATCAAGAAATAATGAGCCCACTCGGATACTAAAACCCATATCATCCTCCTGGGAGTTTACTTCTTCACTCAGCCAGATAATCTCCCTCCCCTCCACAATCCCCACACATACCTCACCCGCTCCCCCGTCTCCCGGGGCCGCAGGGCGAAGGTCAGGGCGTAGAAGGCCAGAAACGCCCAGGCGGCCTTGACGAGAAGCCGCAGGAGAAGGCCCAGGTTCTCCAGGGGTACAACGCGAAGGGCCGCCACATACACCAGCAGAACAGCGGCACCGACCAGTACAGGGAAACCGAAGGCCGCACTCAGGTTCACCGTCAGTTCGCGGCGGACGTAGCGATAGGCCAGCACCATCCCCAGAAGGAGAGCCAGCCCCACGGCCCCGCAGGTCCCCAGCGCCCCCCAGCGCAACGTCAGCGGGAGCCCTGCAAGACCCAGCACCCCAACCTGTGCCCAGAGCAGTGTCGCCGCACGGGCCGGTTTGCCCATCGCGTTCAGCAATACCCCGGCGTTCTCCAGGTGGGGACGGACCACGAAAAAGGCAATGAGGATTTGCAAGAAGAGGGCACTGGGCAGCCAGCGCTCGCCGTAGAGCAGAGCGATAATCTCGGGCGCAGCGATGAAGACAGCAATGGCCAGCGGCACCGCTACCATACCAATGGCCCAGGTCACCATCGTGGCGCTCTTCTCCAGCCGGGGCCGGTCATCCTGCAGGCGCGCATATGTGTAGAAGGCGGGGTGAAGGAGCACGGCGTTAAAAAGCAACCCCGGCCACTGGGCCATCCGGTAGGCCCGGTCGTAGTATCCCAGGGCCGTCACCCCAGCGAAAGTGCCGATGAGGAAGTTATCCAGTTGGGAAAAGAGCATCCCGGCCATCAGCCACAGGCCCGTCGTGGCGCCGAACCGCAGGAAATGCCGGGCCAGGTCCGGGCGGAACCGCCAGGGTTCCCGCCACAACCGGGGATCCCTGCGCCGCAGGACCCACCATATGCCCAGCCAGAGGAAACTATAGGTGGTGGTCTGAGAGACCAGACTCCATACCCCACCGCCGTGGGTCGCCAGCCAGAAGGCAGGGATGTAAGAGAGAGGAAAAGCAACGGACTGGTAGAGGCTGACAACCCCAAAATGTAACTCCTTCTCCAATAGAACCCCAGCAATGCTGGACAACCCCTCCATAAAGGCGGCCAGGGCCAGGACCAGCGCGGCCCAGACGACCAGGCGGTCATACCCCAGGCGCAACAGGATCGGGGCGGCCAGTCCCATCAGAACGGGACCGCAAAGAGCCGCCGCGGCGTCCATCGCCGCGTATGTCCCCACTGATTCCCCCGTCGTCTCCCGGTACTGGCCAAAGGCGTACCCCAGCCCCAGTTTGGTCTGGAGCCTCAGAAGTTGGGCAAAGAACATCGCCAGGCTGAAAACCCCGAAGTCATCCGGGGAAAGGATGCGGGTGAGGACGATATTGGCGACAAAGCCAAAGGCCAGGGTCCAATACGAACTCAGTGCCACCCATAGCCCGCCCCGCACCGCCCGGTAGGCCAGGGGGACTTCCGATGGAGATGGCTCGTCTGTCCGCAGCCCCATTCAACCTGCACTCCGCCGCAGCCAATCAGGCGGCTGGCGCGTTGAACACCCAGTGACGCCGCAGCCAGGGCACCCGATCAAAATCCGCATCATCGGTGGCGATATCGCTCAATCCCAGGCGCTGCATAACCGCTACATGCAGAGCATCCCGGGGCAGCAGTCCGAAGGCGGTAATGTTTCCCAGCATCTGCGGAAAATCCTCCTCGGCCACCGCTGCCAAATGTAAGTGCGGCAGCCGAACGAGACGGCGCAGCGCCGCTCCGATTTCAGACCCGCATCTGGCTATCGCCCCACTGGTATCCTCCCGCAACACCTGCAGGGGATCGCGCGGGTAGACATCTTTGATCCTCGCCAGGAGCAGACGATAGAATAACTCATCCATCGTCAAAATAGACGTATACGCTTCAATATCTCCCTGAACAGTCCGCTCCAAGAATCCTCGGATCATGGGCAGGTACACCGGATCGGACCGAAGATACATATAGAACACGTTGACATCTACATAGACTCTGCCCCTGACAACCTCATCGAGTCTCATAAAGGCCCCCGATTTTCAGATTGAAGTCATAGTTCTGAACGGGTTCCTCTCCTAAGCAGCCTGCCAGATCATCCAGAACCTTTCCCCAGTCCTCCTCGGCGGGCAAAATGCGAATTTCACCTTCCCGAACAATGACCCACACGTGCCGGCCCAGACGGGCTTCCCGCAGCAGCGGCGCCTCTAACCACAACCCCTCTTCCGTTATCGGTAAGTCTCTCACCCTTGTAGCCATTCTTTCCCTCCGCTCTAACGAATTGTAATACCCACCCATAGCCCGCCCCGCACCGCCCGGTAGGCCAGCGGAGCTTCCGGCGGGGACGGCTCGTCCATCGCGCGCTGGACCGCCTCTCGGTTCTGCACCTTTCTACGCTTCAACGGATGTGTAGGCCCTCTCAGGTACCCGGCCAGTATGAAGGGTCACGACGAGTTCTCCCGCTCCCACCAGGCGGCGGGCAGAAGCATGCAGAAACTCCACACTGACCGCTTCCCCGTCCTCCCCATAACTGATGATTACACCACCGGGCTCCTCTATGGCATCCACCGGAGGCAAATCCCTCAGCACAAACAGAAGGATGTCCGCTTCGGGATCATAACGGATGCGCATGTTACTCCTCCCGCCAATACTTCTCTACCTTGCTCGTCCAGTAAACGGTAAGAATCTTGCGTCCTGCCTCTACTTCCACAAAAACCACTCGTAACAGGCCTGCCCCTCGCCTTGCTTGAGCGACCCAAGCCCCAAGATCGCCCGGCACCACCTGTTCAGGCGCATTCAACACATCCTCCACTTCCTGTCGGGTGATGCCCAACCTCCTCCGCCATTCTTCCTGGCGTTCTTCCGCATGCCGTGTCCAGATGATTCTCATGCGCTACCTTTGTGCCCTTGCATCTGCCTGTTCCTTCTGGTCTGATGCGCATTGACTACGACCTGTCCCCCGTAAAACCCCGGTAGGCCAGGGGGGTCTCATCCGCCACGGTCTCCTTCCTCCCGTTCCAGGTAGGCCGCGATGGCCCGGGCGTAGGCATCAAAGTCGGTCAGACGCTTCTTGAAGAGGTAATAGACCTCATTCCGCAGGTACGTCAACCTCTCTACGATTGCGTCGTCGGCGTCCCCCAAGGCCCACCTCCCGAATCTCCTTGAAGAGCACCTCTGTGAAGAAGTCGTACATCGGCTTCAGGTCGGCGTAGATTTGGCCCGCCCGGACCTCAAACTCCACCCGCGCGGCCCGGTCCCGCTCAAAGATCAGACGCCCGTGCTTCAGGACCTGATGCTGCAACAGCGGCGGGGCGTCGTTCAGGACCACCAGGTCGGTCGGGCGGCCAATGAGGCGCTCCACCTCCCACCCCAGCCGCAGCCGACGGTCAAAGCGGGTCTCCTCATCCAGGTCAGCGGCCAGCAGGACGGCGATGTCCACGTCGCTCTGGGGGCGCGCCCGCCCCTGGGCCACCGATCCGAAGATGTAGGCTGCCACCACGTCCGGCTGAGCGGCCAGATATTCCAGCAGAGAGGACATCCACTCGTTCATCGCCGCCTCTGAACATTCTACCACAAAGGTCCCAAAGGGTACACGAAGGGCACAAAGAAAAACCTTCGTGTCCTTTGTGTCCTTCGTGATTCTGAAATTAAACCAATGTCACCACCGAACCCTGAGGAGTCTTGGTCACCTCAATGCGCGCCGGGAAGGCGTCCCGCAGTTCCTCCAGGTGGGTGATCACCAGGATGCAGGCGAATTCGTCCTGAATGGCGTGAATGGCTTCCACCAGCCGCTCCCGGCCCTGAGCGTCCTGGGAGCCGAAGCCCTCGTCTATGAAGAGAGTCTGGAGTTGGGCGCCGGCCCGGCGGGCCAGCAGACGGGAAAGAGCCACCCGCAGGGCGAAGTTGACCCGAAACTGCTCGCCGCCGGAGTAGTTCTCGTACGGGCGCTCGCCCAGTTCGTCCGCGATGCGGATGTCCAGGGTCTCACGGACTTCGCCGGAGAGAATCTCCCGCTGGGTCTCCAGCCGGACGTGCATCCGCCCGCCCGTCATCCGGGCCAGCAGACTGTTCGCCTCCGCCTCTATCTCCGGCACCACGGCCTCTATGATCATCGCCGGGACGCCCTGGATGCCGAAGGCGGTGCGGAGTTCGGCGTAGAGGGACTCCTGGTGGGCCAGTTCGGCCCGCCGCCGGAGACGGGTCTCTTTCTGACGGGCCAGTTCGTCACAGGCCGCCAGCCGTTGCTGGGCCGCGCCCAGGCGCTGGCGGGCCAGGGACTCCGCCTCCTCCACCCGTCGCAGTTCCTCCTCCAGCGCCGGGGCCTCCCGCAGACGCGCCTCCAGCGCGCGCGCCGTCTCCTCCAGTTCTCCCTGACGGGCCTGGTCGGCGGCCACCTGCTCCTCCCAGCGGCGACGGGCCTCCGCCAGCCGGGCCAGTTCCCGCTCCTCCCGCTCCACGCCGGTCCGGGCCTCCGCCAGTTGCTCCCGCCGTTCGGCGTAGACCTGGAGTTCCCGGACGGCCCGGCGGGCCTCCTCGTGGGCGACGGCGTCGTAGCCCAGGGCCGCCTCCTGCGCGCGCACCTCTTCCAGCGCCGCGCGCCCGGCGTGGGCGTAGTCCTCCGCCGCCAGAGTGGCCTCAATGCGGTCGTGTTCGGCCCGCGCCGCCTCCAGTTCCCGCTCCGCCTCCTGTCCCGCACGGATGCGCTCCGCCAGCGCCGCCACTTCCCCCTCCAGACGGGGAAGTTCCTGCAGCGAGGCCTCGTTCGCCCGGACCTCCGCCTCCAACTGTTTGATCTCCTCGCCCAGTTCTTTCAGCCGCGCCGCGTTGGCCCGGTACGTGTCTCCCTTCTCCCGTCCCTCCCGCTGCATCTCCTCCAACAGCCGCAGACGGTCCGGCTCGGTCAACGGACGACGACAGAGGGGACAGACCGCCTCCGCCCCCTCCAGCATCTCTATCCGCTCTTTCAGGACCTCCATTTCCTGCTTGAGGGACTGGTTGACCGCCCGGAGTTCCGCCATTTCCAGGGACAGGCGATCCAGGGACTGTTTCGCGGCATCGTTTTGTTGACGGAGTTCCTTCAGGGCGGCCGCCTGGGCCACCAGTTCCTCGTGACGGCGCAGGATGTCGGGGGTCACCCGACGGGCAACCAGCATCCGGATTTGCTGGGCGGCCCGCTCCCGCTGGAGTTCCAGTTCGTGGCGGGCCCGGTTGATCTCCGCCTCCAGCGCAGTACGCCGCTCCCGGAGTTGGGCCAGGGCGGAGAGTTTCTCACTGTAGCGCCGCTCCCGCTCCAGCGCGTCCTGGTAGGCCGCGTACCCCCGCTCTATCTCCTCCGCCCCGTCCAGCAGGGCACGGTACTGAGCCCGGCGCGTCTCCCGCTCCTGCCGCTCCCGCTCCAGCGCGTCCAGTTCCCGCCGCGCCTGCTCCAGGCGCGCGGCCAGTTCCTGCCGTTGCTCCTGGACGCGGCGGTAGTCGCTGCGGGCCCGTTCCATTTCCTGCCAGGCCTCCCGGAGACGACGGAGTTCGGCGCCCCACCGCTCCGCTTCCCGCCGCGCCTCCTCCAACTGGGCCTCGTACTCCGGACGGCGGGCCAGTTCTTCGTCTATCTCCGCCAGACGCATGTCGTTCAGGCGGGACTCGCTCTGAATCTGGACCAGGCGATTTTTGGCCCGTTCTTCGTACTCCTGCCAGACGTCCAGGCCCAGGATGTCGCTGAGGACCCGTTTCCGCTCGGCGGGCGTCTTGACCGTGAACTCGTCGGCGCGGCCCTGGCGGAGAAAGGCCGAGTTGACAAAGGTGTCGTAGTCCAGGTGGAGAATCCGGACAATCTTCTCCTCGGTGGCGCGGATGGAACTTTCCGACAGGGAGCGCCAGCGGCCGTTATCCTGAACCTGGAAGTCCAGCAGGGTGGAGCCGCGTTTGCCGCCGCGCCGCTGGCGGATGACCCGGTAGAGGTTATCGCCCAGGCGGAAGGCGAAGTCCACCGTCATCTCGTCCGCGCCCTGGCGGATGAGGTCGTCGTCCCGGCGAGACCGGGCCGTTTTGCCCCAGATGGCCCACGTGATGGCGTCCAGCAGCGACGACTTTCCGGCACCGTTCTCCCCGCTCAGGCAGGCGACGTGGATGCCCGCGAAGTCCAGTTCGGCCTGACGGTAGGGCATGAAGTTGGTGAGGGAAAGTTTGTATGGGATCATGGCACAGGTCGCAAGTCGCAGGTCGCAGGTCGCAGGTTACACCAACTCTATCTCCCAATCCACCACCTGCAGGTCCGGGCGGGTGGTCTCTATCCAGTGGACGGCCCGCTCCAGGAGGGCGTGGGTGTAGGCGGCGTCGTTGGCAACGGTGACGATGGCGATGACCGCCGACTGCCAGAGGTCGTTGTCGTCCACCTCGGCGGCGGCCAGGTTGAACTCTTTGCGCAGACCGTTCAGCAGGGGCTTCAGACGGCCGCGCTTCTCCTTCAGGGAACCGTTACCCGGCAGGTGAAGTTGGATGCGGCAGAGACCGACGACCATTGGTCATTCCGTCATTGGTCATTGGTCATTGGTCATTTGGTCATTCTGTCATTAAATACACCGGATTGCCCATCGCGCGCATCATCAGCGCGGCCGGCTCTTCGTCCAGCGGCGCCTCCGGCGGGTCTATCACCTCAGGCCGGAAGTAGCGGTCGCCCTCGGGGAGAATCTCCCAGGTGTGGGTGAAGTCGTCGGCGGAGATTTCGGTCTGCAGGACCCGCCGGGCGGAGACCAGCCGCAGGAGACATCCCGCCGCGCCCCGGACCCGGCAGGTCAGGCGGACCGTCGCGCCCGGCGGCAGGGGGAGTTCGTCGCCCATTATGGCCCGACGTCCGGCATCTTCAGCCGTCAGTTCTATCAGCGGGCCCGCCGGCCCTTCGGAGATGAAGACGTGCCCGGCCCGCAGGCCCGCCACGATGGCTGGAATGGAGAGTTCCTCCGCCCACACCCAGGTGGTGGGGGTGCCCAGTTCGTACCAGCCCAACTCGCCAGTGAAGGGCCCCTGGTGCTTGTCGGAGCCGCCGACGGCGGTGATGCGGTGGCCGTCCCGCAGCAGGGAGTCCCAGACCGCCAGCGCCTGGTAGTTGGAAATGAACCAGGGCGCGCCCCAGACCTCCATACAGTCCGGCCCGAAGAAATCGCCGAAGGCCCAGGGCGGGCCGTCGTCTTTGGGGTGGTT
>JAPYWT010000048.1 GCA_028276215.1 Thermoflexus sp.
CATCATCAGCCTGATTGACGCCGTGATCTCCATGATATGCGCGGCAGCCGGCTGGGAAGGAAAGTATGCCGAGGCCTTCTGCGGCGGGATTTCGGGACTGCTGGCCAACTACTTTACCCCCTACGGATATAACACGATGGTGGACCTCGCTGAAGAGGGGCGACTTCAATTCACCCCCTTTGACTACACCTTCCTCCATCCCGAAAAAGGCATCGCCGTCGGCAATGAACTCGCCCTCACGGTTACCCTGACCAACACCCTGCAGTTCACCACCTTCCCACCCGACTGGAAGGCGCTGGCCTACTTCTGGCAATGGAATGAAGCGGTGCTGCGCTGGTCCGCCTTTGCCTACCGCTGGCAGAGCACCCCGCAGGATATTCATCAGAGCGTTGACTTTGCTTCACAATCCGGCCTCTGGGAAAAGGGACAGTGGACCCGGCGTTTCCCGTTCCTGACGCACGACCTCTACGCCCGCTTCTCCCCAACGGGGGATAACGCGCCCCTGCTCCAGGCCGGCATCAATCAGCCGCTGCAGTTGTTCCTGGCCGAAGGCTACGCGCTGCCGGCTCAGGAGTGCATCATCATCCCCTACATTCCCCCGGTCCTGATTCCGGTGTGTTGGGTGCGTGCCGAAAAGGGTACGCAACACACCGACCTGGGCCAACTGTTCGCCTTTGATGTCTTCCCGGCCACCCTGGATGAGTTCTATCAGGCCACGCCCAAAAACGGCGGCTACAGCCTGGCCTGGGGACAGGCCGGGGACGTGACCTTCCTCCGCCAGAGAGACTTTGACGGCGACGGCCTGCGCAACACGGCCGACGGCGGCGCGGATCCGGATGACAGCCGCTGGGACACCGACGGCGATGGCCTTTCCGACCTGTACGAGTTGCAGCATCGCAGCGACCCGGCGCGCTCCGACACCGACGGCGACGGGCTGGACGATCACGCAGAGACCCGACTGGGCACCGACCCCACCCGCAAAGATACCGACGGCGACGGGCTGACGGATAAGGAAGAGGTGGACGGCTGGGAGTTTGTGTATGCCGTTGACGCGGGAGGCAACCCGATTCGCACCTGGGTCACCTCAGACCCGCTCGACCCCGACACCGATGGCGATGGGCTGCCGGACTTGAAGGAAAAGGCGTTCGGCCTCAACCCGCGCGTGGTCTCGGACCCGAACGTGCTGGGGCTGGAGGCCAGGGTGGCAGAAGTTAGGGTCACGCACAACCCGAACGATCTCATCGTTCGCGGGGGCGACACCCTGCGCTATACGGCCACAGTAGAAAACAAACTGGACAATCGCTTTGCCCAGGGGCTATTTTCGCTCAACAGTTCGGCCCCCACGGTGCTCAACACAGCCGGTGTGCCGCCCGTCCAGTTCGTGCTGCCGCCGCGCGCTCAGACGACCATGTCCGGTACGCTGAGCGTGCCCCTCACGTCCGCCTCGCAGCCGGTCAGCCTGACGCAGGTGGCCGGCGCGCTCATCGCCGACTGGCGCCAGCAGTCCAACTTTGCCGAGATGTGGCTGCGCCTGGAAGAAAGCGCCGCCGCCACGCAGTTTGTGGACAGCAGCGGCAGCCTGCCGCCGCGCAACGCTTCTTGCTCCGGCGCCACCTGCCCGACCAGCGGCGTTGCCGGCTACCTGGGCAGTGGCGTGCGCTTTGACGGCTCAGATGACCGCCTGGTCGTTCCAGATTCGCCCGGCTTTGACTTTGGCACGGGCGGCCTGGCGATTGCGCTGTGGGTCAACAAGAGCAACACAGCGCGCGGCACCCTGTTCAGTTGGCGCAACGCGCAAGACGCCCTGGAGATTTACCTGGATAACACCACGCTCAAGGTTGATGTGGGCGTCAATGGGAGTATTGCGACAGTCATCCCCAACGGCGGCACGGTCGGATTGAACGATTGGCATCACGTGGCCGTCGTCCGCGATGCGGGGGGCACATGGTTCACCTACATAGACGGCGTAGTGCGCGGTTATGGCACCAGCGGCGCCGATCTGAATCAGATAGACCCCGGCACGCCCATCTGGCTCGGCGCGCGCAACAATAACGGCGCGCCCGCGTCCGCGCTCAACGGCTCGCTGGACGAGGTGTACATCTTCCGGCGCGCGCTGATGCCGGAAGAAGTGGCCGCACTCTACGGTCGCCCCGTCCTGCGATTGCAAATGGAGGGGCCGCACCTTTACGCCGATTCGTCGGGCTTTAACAACCCTGCCATTTGCTCCAACGCTTTATGCCCAAGCGCGCCCGGAGTTACAGGCAATGCGGCTCGCTTTGACGGGAGAGACTACCTGGTCGTCCCGTACAAGTACCCTTCATCCAGCCTGAACCTGAGCAACGGCAAATTTACCATCGCGGCGTGGGTCTATCCCGCAACGACAGGCGATAGAGCGTATGACGATCACGTGCAGGGCATCTGGGGTCAGTACACCGGCGCTACCGACACCAGCCTGGGCAGCGACGCCAACTACTCCCTGCCCACGCTGTTCAGGATAGGGAGCACGCTTCGTTTTGGCTTTGGCGACGGCCTGAACTGGAAGCGCTGCGATTTCGCCAACGTGCTGACCCTGAACGCCTGGAATCACGTGGCCGTCACCTACGATGCCAGCCGGGCGTCGCTCTATGTGAACGGCGCGCTGGCGGGAAACTGCGCCATGACCGGTGCGCCCCGCATCGGCGATTTCTACATCGGCCGCGTCAGCACCAAAGGCTCAATCTACCTGCGGGATTTTTACTGCGCGAATGAGGGCGACGGTTCAGGCACGGCCGAAGTCTGCATGGCGTGGAATGACACGGACGAAAACTCTACCTGGGGGAGATGGGACGTCGTAGATAAAGCCATCACCTACACCATCAACCTCCGCCGTTACTTTGATGAAAAAGGCAAGTTACACATGTGGGAAGATGATGGCGGCACCCGTTGTGGCAGCAACTCGGATGATGGGGACGATGAGTTGGGCACCTGGACCTTTGACTGGACCATGCCCACCCGGCAGACGCTTGACTATGGCTATAGTGGCGACGGCTCCGGGACAATCCACTTAGGCACCCCGTCAGAGTCGGCCATCTTCAACCCCTCCATTCCCTTCCGCGGACGGGTGGACGAACTGATCATCTACAAACGAGCGCTGGACGCCGCCGAGGTCAACGAACTGTACCTTTCGGCCTTCGCCGCGCTCCACCTGCCGCTGGACGACGCCCCCGGCACAAACAGCCTGGAAAACGCGGTGGACCTGAGCAAGCAGAGCAACGCCACCTGTTCCGGCTCCGCCTGCCCCACCACGGGCGTCAGCGGGCGCATCAACCAGGCCGCTCTGTTCGACGGCGTGGACGATGGACTTTACACGCAGGTCCGCATTGAGCAATCCAGTGCCCAGGCGGCAGCGCGCGGTACCACGCTGATGGCCTGGGTCTATCCCACCAGCGCCAGCGCCGGGTTTCACCAGGTGCTCAGCAGCGACAACGGTGGCTACGACTGGTCGCTGCTGCGCATTGGCGACCGCTGGGCCGTGTTCAATGGCACGGACACCAATGCCTTAGTAACCAATGCGAACGTAGACGTGAACCGCTGGCAGCACATCGCGGTGGTGTTCTTGCCCGGCTTCGGCACGTTTTTCTACAAGAACGGCGCTCTCGTCCAACAGTGGGGCACGCTCAGTTATGATAGCAGCACCAACCCGGTTGCGGTGGGGCGCAACCCCCGCGGCGGCGAATACTTTGACGGCCGCATAGACGACGTGCGCATCTTTAACACCGCGCTGAGCGCCGCTGAGGTCCAGCGCATGTTCCGCGCCGCGCCCGTCTTCCAGATGCACCTGGACGACCCGCTCGGCGCGACCACGTTCCGCGACGACGCCAACGGCAACAACGGCACGTGCAGCGGCAATGCCTGCCCCACCGTCGGCGAGGCCATCCGCGGTCAGATCGGCACCGCCGCCGCGTTTGATGGCGTGAACGATGAGGTCACCGTCGCCGACAACGCGCTGCTTGACCTGTCCCAATTCACCCTCGGCGCGTGGGTCATGCCCACCGTCGTCAGGAGTGGGGCGCAGGTGCTCGTGGACAAAGGCAGCAACTACCGCATGTTCATCAGCCCGGGCGGCATGACGGCGACGCTGTCCTTCCAGGCTCCTTGCGGTTCAACGCGAACCGTCAACGCCCAGGCGCCCCTGATGCAGAACCAGTGGAACCACGTGATGGCGACCTATGACGGGACGACGGCCCGGCTGTACGTCAACGGCTACGAGCAAGGCCGTCTGGCCGTCAGCGGCCCGGCGTGCGTGAATACTCAACCCCTGCGCCTCGGCAGCGGCTTTGCCGGCCGTCTGGATGAGGTGACGCTCTACGACCACGCTCTGTCTCCCTTTGAGGTGCGCGACCTCTTCCGCTACCAGGCCAGGTGGGGCGAATCGCGCTACAGCCAGAACATCCTGGTGGACAATGACATCCCCTTTTCCACGCTGCGCTCGTACAACCCCGCGTTCCCCTATCTGCAGAATCGGGATTACATGATGCACGTAGAGGCCCACGAGTCCACCTCGGCCATCGCCGGGGTCGAGTTGGGCGTTAAGAAAGATGGACAGGCCAACTATACGTGGAGAGTGGCTCCGCCATGCCTGGACGCGGCGGGCGGCGCCGCCTTTTGCCCCACCTTCACGCCTTCCGGCGAGGGGCGCTACCTGCTCCAGACCCGCGCCACCGACGTCGTCTCGCACACCGAGGCGCCCACGCGCACCTACACCCTCTACGTGGACAGCACGCCGCCCCAGGTGAAGTTTGATCGCCTGGAAGCCAATCCCTTCCTCACCGCCACGCCGCACCCCAGCCAGCGCGACGTCTGGCTCGTCCACCTGAGCGGGAGTATCGCCGACCCGGCTCTCCCCGGCGGCTACGCGGGCAGCGGCGTGCAGACCGACACCGTGCGCGTGTCGCTCTCCAGGATCACCCGCTGGGCCGGGAATGATTCCACCACCGCGCCGGTGCGGCCCGGTGACCAACTGGCGACGGTCAGCGGCAACACGTGGACGATAGACTATCAGATTTGGGACCCACAGCCCAGCGGCATCTACAGCCTCACGGTCCAGGCCGCCGACCGGGCCGGCAACCAGCGCGCCACCCGGTGGGAGGAGAATTACGGCGGCAGTCCTCCGGTCATCGTCCCACGCGTCTTTGAACTGGATGCTACCCCGCCCGCCACCAACCTGGAGGTCGGCGTGCCGGCCCTGCTGACCGAAACGGCCTGGCTGCGCGGCAATGCGACCGACGACCCGGTTCCGGTGGTCGTGACCTACACCGTCGGCAGCGATAGCGGCGAGACCGGCGTATCCATCTATTGCGGCGACCCGGCTCAAGAAATATTGCACCACGCAGCAGTGTACACGCAGTCGGCCAGCGCCGAATGGAGCGGTCTGGCCTCGCGGAACGACGATTGCTGGGTGAGCATCACCAATACCATTGGCGCCAACGTGGTCACCGGCACCGCGCGCGTGTGCGGCGAAGCGGTGGCAGGTTGGACCCCCAGCGCCGGCGCCAGCGCGCTGATCCAGTTCAACGTCCGCTCGGATGCCTGCGGGCCTTACTACCACACGGCCGGTGTGTGCCAGGTGCAGACGGAATTCGTCCCCAACGCACCCGGCTCGACCTACCTCAACGAACCCCTGCCGGCCGGCACGGCGCTCTATGTGCCGTTTGAGGACCAGCCGGATGTCAACGGGACCCTGCGCTTCCAGGACCTGGGCGAGAACCGCCTGACCGGCAGTTGCCAGGGCAATGGATGCCCGGACGTCGGCGCAACCGGTCACCCCGGCAACGCCGCGCGCTTTGATTACCGCCAGGGTGATTCCGTGCGCTTTGACAATTTCGGCGCGTTCACCACCACGACGGTCGCCGCCTGGGTTTGGCTCCCCTACTACACACCCGGCCGCCAGGTCATCGTGGCCTACAAGGATAACCGCTCCTGGAGCAGCGGCTGCGGCGCGGCGCTCGCGCTGAATGAAACCGGCAGACAATATATCGGCTTCACCGTCTATGTGGAGGGTATGCCGCCGCAGTATCTCCAGGCACCCCGTTGGATCCCGCTCAACACCTGGGCGCACCTGACCGGCACGTATGACGGCCAGACCATCCGCCTCTACCTCAATGGACAAGAGGTCGCCAGCCGACCGGCGCCCGGCGGAATGCGGCAGTGCAACGGCCCTACCACCATCGGCAGCAACCTGCGGCAGGACGGGGACTTTTTCCCGGGCATCATTGACGAGGTATACGTCCTGGACCATGCCCTCTCGGCGGACGAGGTCAGGGCGCTGTACCGGGGCAGCGGGCCGCTGCTGGCGCTGCCGTTTGACCAGGCGTGGGTGGTGACGGGCACACTCCTGAACGACGACTCCGGCTGGGGGCGGCAGGCCGTGCTGAACAGTGGCGCAGGCGATGCCGTCAACAAGGCCGTGCCTGGCGCGGTCGGCCCGTATGCGCTGAAACTGGACGGCATAGACGATCGCGTCCCGGTGTCCGATAGCCTCCCCCTGGCCGACACGTCCTTCACCGTCGCCTTCTGGGCCAAACGGGACGGGCCTGGCCAGTACGACATAGCGCTCTCCCAGGGCCGCGCCAGCCCCGATAGAGGGTTCCACATGGGATTCCGCAACAACAACCGCTTCACCTGCGCCTTCTACGGGGACGACCTTGACACGCCGGACGCCTACCCCGATACCGACTGGCACCACTGGACCTGCACCTACCAGGCCGCCAGCAGGACCCGCACCCTCTACCGGGACGGGGTCCAGGTGGCGCAGGATGTGGCCCGTGCGCCCTACCAGGGGACCGGTCCGGTGACGATCGGCCAGGCCTTTTTTGGGGATTCCTTCGCCGGCGCGCTGGACGACGTGCGCATCTATCCGCGCGCGCTCTCGGCGACCGAAATCCATGCGCTGGCCGCCGGCGGCTGGCAGGCCGCCAGCCTGATCGGCACAGGCACAAGACTGGCCGTGTGGGACGCACAGCCTCCGTCCGGCCTTGAGGGTTCGTATCGCTTTGACGTGCGCGGCGAGGACTGCTATGGCCTGGTGGACACCTCCGTGCGCCGCCAGGGCGTCTGGCGCGGCGAGGTGGACACCCTGGCCCCGCGCGTCACGCTCACCCGCACGCTGCGCAACGGCCGGCTGTACTACACCGCCACCGCCACCGACTACAACCTGAGCGAAACCGGCTTTGCCTCTCCCTGTGGCATGGGCGTGATCAGCGAACGCGAGCCGTTCGCGTCGCCCTGGTACCTGGCGCTGGTGGGACCGACCGCCACCGGCAACGACCGGCTCTACCGGCTGACGGCGTCCTGCGCCATGCAGGCACAGCCTTCCCTGACGGAGGTTGGCGCCTACGATACGCCGGGCCTGGCGCAGGGCGTGGCCATCTCCGGCACCTACGCCTACGTCGCCGACGGCTACGGCGGCCTGCGCGTGGTGGACATCGCCAATCCGCAGCAGTTACGCCCGACCGGCGTCTACACGCTCCCCGCCGACTCCCAGGCCGTGGATGTGGCCCTTTCCGGCCATTACGCCTTCGTGGTGGTCAACGGCCCGTCCGGCGGCTGGCTGTTGGTGCTCGACGTGGCCGACCCGACGCAGCCGCGCTACGCGGGGGACTATGGCGTCGCTGAAACGGAAATGCGCCACGGTATCACCATCGGCGGCGATGCGGGCTATGTGTACGTCCCCGCCACCACGGATTGGGGAAACTGGATCGTGTTGATCCTCACCGCCACGCCTGTTCCCGAATTCGTGGGGTATATCTACACCGAAGACCAGCCCCACGGGATTGCCGCGGTCGGCGACCGGCTTTACGTGACCGAGGACGGCGGCAATGTGCTGCGCATTTTCCGCTATACCCCGCCTGAGGGAGACGAACTGGGCAGTTACAGCCTGCCGGCGCGGGGCTGGGATGTCGCCGTCTCCGGCAGTTACGCCTACGTGGCCAACGACACGGCCGGCCTGCAAATCCTCAACGTCTCCGAGCCGGCGACGCCCACCCTGGTGGCCACGCTGGATACGCCCGGCCTGGCCCGCGCCGTCGCGCTTTCCGGCACGCACGTCCTGGTGGCCGACAGCCTCAACGGCCTGCAGATCATAGACGCTTCCCAGCCCGCCTTCCCGCAGGTCGTCGGCGCTGTGGATACGCCCGGCCAGGCGGTAGACCTGGCACTCACCCCCGGCTACGCTTACGTGGCCGACGAAAGCGGCGGCCTGCGCGCCATCGGCCTGACCCCCGCCCCGGCGGAACTGGTGAGGGCCTGCGACTCGGCCGGCCATTGCACAACGGTAGTCGGTACCACCTCATCCCTGTTCCTGGCGGAGAGCACCGCCCGCGTCTCGCTGCTGAACGTCCCGCCCGTGCTGGACGACCTCACCCCCTTCGCCATCCAGGGCGAGGCTGTGGCCTCCGCTTCCTCCCTGCAGGCGCTGACGGTCACCGTGGACGGCGGCCTCTTCTACACCGCCACCTGGCCCAGCGACACGCTCACCCAGACGCTCTGGAGCGCGCCGGACTGGACCCCGACCGAAGGGCCGCACCAGGTCGCGGTGACCCTGACGACCTGGAGTGGCGACGTGGCCGTGGACGTGGCCGACGTCATCGTGGACACCCTCCCGCCAGCCATCAGCATCGCGCCCACCGTGCTGACCACCACGCACTACCATCCGCCGCTGCTCAACCTGACCGGCCTGGTCACCGACGTGGCCAGCCTGCCGGACGTGGTCTGGCGCGTCGGGGGCGGCGACTGGCGGCCGGCGGCGGTGGTGAGCAACAACTGGACCGGCGGCTGGTACCTGCCGGGCGACACGCCCGACGGGACGCCCTACGCCGTCACGGCGCAGGCGACGGACATCGCCGGACACACGGCGCTGGTGACGCAGACCGTCATCGTGGACCTGACGCCGCCCGCGCCGGTGACGCTCACGCTCCACAGCCCCGGCGGCCTCCTGGAGCCCGGCGCGACGCTGCGCGAGCCGTCGCCGGTCATCACCCTCACCTGGACCGCCAGCAGCGACGGCAGCGGCATCGGCGGCTACCAGGCCCGCTGGACGGCCCAAACCACGGCGACGCTGAGCATCACCACCAGCGCCCACGGCCCGGCCGACCGCAGCGATCCGTACACGGCCAGCGAGGGGCAAAAGGTCTGGGCCGACCTCACCAGCCAGGACATCTACGGCCTCCAGCGCACCCGGTCCATCGGCCCGGTCTACGCCGACAGCCCCTTCACCCCCGACTATCTTGATCCCCTGGGCCCGCAGGACGTGTATCGCGGCTGGATGGCAAGCGGCTGCAGTCAGGTGGGCGTGGACCGGCGGATCAGCCGCAGTGCGTCCTCCAGGGCCGCGCTGAGCGCCGAACAGCGCTTCTATGTCACCTGGAATGCAGAGGCGCTGCGCATGGTCTGGACCGGGGCGAACTGGAACCGCGACGGCGACCTGTTCATCTACCTGGACACCGGGCCCGGCGGCGCGACGACCGCCTACAATCCCTACGGCGCCGGTCCCACCATCCACCTGCCCGGCGCCACGCCAGCGCTGGCCGCCGATTACCTGGTCTGGGTGCGCGATGCGCAGACGGCAACCCTCCTGCGCTGGGATGGCAGCGGCTGGGTGGCGGAGAGCGACCTGGCGCAGGACGGCCTGTACCAGTATGTCGCCGGGCTTGAGGATGGGCTGACCGACCTCCATCTGCCGTTCGGTCGGCTGGGCATCGGCGACCCGGCCACAACCGCGCTGGACGTGGTGGCCTTTGCCAGCGAAGAGAACGGGCTTTACCTCTGGGCCGCCATGCCTGGCGGCAACCCGCTCAACAGCGCGCGGGTGACGGACGCCATCAGCGGCGATGCCCCTGAATTCGCGCTCGCTTATCGCTATCACTGGGATGCCCTCGGCGCGGGCGTCTGCCCGAATGGTAGCCTGACCCCCGGCGCGCCGCAGTACACCGACAGCGACCTGCACGCTACCCTCCTGGTAGAACCGGCCGGCGCCCTGCGCGGCATGGACGCCGCACAACTCTGGCAGTGGCAGACGCTCGGCGGTGACCCCGGCGACATCGCCTGGCTGCTCAACATGGACGAGGCCGGGGCGCTCCTGGGCGACGGGCTGGTCGTGACCTTTACCTTGCGCGTGGAGAACTGGGGCACGGTCACCGCGACGGGCGCGCTGGGCGACGTTTCGTCCTACCAGGCGCTGCGCCTGCCCGCCGGTACCCACCTGCCCGCCGAGCGCCGCGACCATCAGGCCGTGAACCTGGGCAACATCCCTCCCGG
>JAPYWT010000109.1 GCA_028276215.1 Thermoflexus sp.
CTGCAAAGCCTGGACCTGTGGCACAACCACCTCACTGCCCTGCCGCCGGAAATCGGCGGACTCACCAGCCTGCAAGACCTGAACCTGCGGGACAACCGTCTCACCGCCCTGCCGCCCGAAATCGGCCGGCTCACCAGCCTGCAAAGCCTGAACCTGTGGAACAACCGCCTCACCACCCTGCCGCCCGAAATCGGCCGACTCACCAGCCTGCGAAAACTGGACCTGTCGGGCAACCGTCTCACCGCCCTGCCGCCCGAAATCGGCGGACTCACCAGCCTGCAAAACCTGGACCTGGTGGGCAACCGCCTCACCGCCCTGCCGGCCGAAATCGGCGGACTCACCAGCCTGCAAAACCTGTACCTGTGGGGCAACCAGATCACCGCCCTGCCGCCCGAAATCGGCGCGCTCTCCAGCCTGCAAAACCTAAGTCTGTGGGGCAACCGGCTCACCGCCCTGCCGCCCGAAATCGGCGGACTCACCAGCCTGCAAAGCCTGGACCTGCGGGGCAACCAGATCACCGCCCTGCCGCCCGAAATCGGCCGGCTCACCAGCCTGCAAAGCCTGGACCTGCGGGGCAACCAGATCACCGCCCTGCCACCCGAAATCGGCCGTCTTACCCGTCTGGAAAGGCTTAGCCTGCACGGCAACCCGTTGACCCTGGCCCTGCCACGCCGATTGCTGGGAGATGAAAGTTTCGGCGGCGATGCCCGGGAAATCTTCGCCTTCTACCGCGCCATCTGGCAGGAGGGGCGCCCGCTGAACGAGGCGCGCGTGCTCTTCGTCGGGCCGCCCGGCGCCGGCAAGACCTCCCTTGTCTATCGCCTGAAGGACAACTCCTACATTGAGAACCGCCCCACCACCCTGACCGTTGAGACCCATGCCATTCCCCTCGGCGCCCGCACCGCCCATCTCTGGGACTTCGGCGGGCAGGACTTCATGCACGCCACCCATCCGCTCTTCTTCTCGGCGCGCTGCGTCTATGTGCTGGTGCTGAACGTGCGCCACACCTACGAGCAGAACCGCGTGGAGTACTGGCTGCGCACCATCCGCGCCTTCGGCGGCGATGCGCCAATCATCGTCGTCGGCAACCACGCCGACGCCCAGGGTCACCTGCTGGACCTGCCGCAGAACCGCCTGCGCCGCGATTTCCCCAACATCCTCGCCTTCGTCCAGACCTCGGCCGCAGAGAACACCGGGATAGACGAATTGCGGGCCGCGCTGGAGCAGGCCGTGGAATCCCTGCCGCACGTGCGCGTGTGCTTCGCCGCCCCGCACCTGCGGGTCAAGGAGGCGCTGGAGCAGGAGAAAACCCGCCGCAACATCATCCCCTACGAGCGCTATGCCGAACTGTGCGCTGCGCAGGGTATTGACGACCCCGCTGACCAGGCCACCCTGCTGGAACTGCTCCACGACCTGGGGGTGGTGTTGGACTTTCGCGATGAGCACGGCGAACCGATGAGCCGGGAGGGTATCCTCAACCCCAACTGGGTGACCGGCGCCATCTATCGCCTGATCACCGACCACGAAGTGCGCGGCGCGGCCGCCGGGCGGCTGACCCCGGAAACGGCGCGGCGCATCCTGCCGGATTACGACCCTCCACACCGCCGCCTGATCCTGGACCTGCTGCAACGCTTTGAACTGGCCTACCCCGCCGGTGAGGCCTGGTACCTGCCGAACGCCATGCGCCAGGATGAACCGCCCGAAGCGGCCGCGGAAGAGTGGCAGAGCGCACTGACCTTTGAGTACGGCTATTCCCAACTGCCGGAGAGCGTCATCACCCGTTTCATCGTCCGGGCGCACGAGCACATTGACCAGGACCGGGTCTGGCGCTGGGGGGTCATCCTGGCCTGGCAGGGCAACCGGGCGCTGGTGCGGGCCAGCGTCGCCGACCGCAGGGTGGAAATCCGCGTGACCGGGCCGGAGCACACCCGCCGGGAGATGCTGGCGATGATCCGTGCCCACTTTGAGGTCATCCACCGCACCTTCACCGAGGGCCGGGCGCAGGGCGCGCTGGAGATCAGCGAATTCATCTGCCCGCCACAATACCTCGGCCTGCGGCTGAATTATCGCGATTTACTCACGTATGAAAAAGAGAGAGTTGGAGAGATTCAACCTGTCTGGAATGGGAGAGTGTTACGGCTGAATGTGAGCGAATTGCTCAATGGTTTCGTCGAACCGGAAGTGCGTCGAGAGGAGGTATCGCGAATGGAAAAGTCAATTCATGTCGAAATTCACGGAAATCACGGCAACGTTGTGATAGGGAGCAATATTCAGCAGCACATCGAACACAGTTTCAACACCCCCTCCAACCCCGACCTGGCCCCGCTGCTGGCCCAACTGACGCAGGCGGTCGAGGAAATGCTGAAACATCTCCCGGATGAACAGGCACAGGAGGCCCGCGACGACCTGAAACGCCTGCAGGAAGAACTCCAAAAACCGCAACCGCGCAAAAAGGTGAGCATCGAGGGGCTGATCCAGGCGGCGAAAACCGTCGGCGCGATTGGCGAGCCGGTCATTGAACTAGCGGGAAAAATCCTGCGTCTCATCCCCTGAACCATTACGTTTCACGTTTCACGTTTTACGTTTCACGTTTTACGTTTCACGTTTTACGTTTCACTTTTCACCCTCAGGAGGTCCCTATGCCACTCAACCTGGACGCCGTAGGTAAAAAAATCGGCCCGATGACCAGTCAGTACACCTGGAAGGAGGCCGTCCTCTACGCGCTGGGGGTGGGGGCCGGGTTTGACGAACTGGAGTACGTCTACGAGAACCGGCTCAAAATCATCCCGTCCTTCGCCGTGCCGCTGGCCTACCCCTTCTTCGCCGAGGTCGTCGCCCGCTCCGGGATCAACCTGGCGGGGCTCCTGCACGCCGAGCAGGAGACCGTTTTCCACGCGCCGCTCTCCCCGGAGGGGGACACGTTGACCACCGAAGGGCGCATCACCCGCGTCTACGACCGGGGGGAGGGGAAGGGCGCGTTTGTCATCGCCGAGGCCGAAACCTTCGGTTCCGACGGCCGCAGGCGGTTCACCAACATTATGACCCTCTTCGGTCGGCTGGACGGGGGGTTCGGCGGGGAGCCCCCGCCGAAGGAAGAGTTCGCCTTCCCGGACCGCCCGCCGGATTTCGTGGAAGAGCAGCGCCCGTCGCCCGACCAGCCGCTCATCTACCGCCTCTCCGGGGACACCTTCGCGCTGCACGTGGACCCCGATTTCGCCCGCGCCAGCGGCTTTGAGGGGCCGATTATGCACGGCCTCTGCACCCACGGCTTCGCCTGCCGTGCCGTCATCAAACACCTCTTCCCCGGCGAACCGGAGCGCATGTCCCGCTTCCGCGTCCGCTTCTACCGTCCCCTCTATCCGGGCGTCCCCATTCGGACCGAAATCTGGAAACTGGAGGAGGGACGGGCCGTCTTCCGGACGGTGAACGTCCAGAACGGCGACGTGGTGCTGGACCGGGGGGTGGTGGAGTGGGTGAGCCGGGAGGAGGCGGCCCGGCGCGCGCGGGGGGAGATTCGCTTTGACGGGCGGGTGGCGATTGTGACGGGCGCCGGGCGGGGCCTGGGCCGCGCCTACGCTCTGGAACTGGCCCGCCGGGGCGCCAGAGTCGTCGTCAACGACCCCGGCGTCGCCCGCGATGGCTCCGGCGAGGTCACCGGCGCCGTGGCCGATGAGGTCGTCGCCGAAATCCGCGCCGCCGGCGGCGAGGCCGTCGCCAACTATGACTCTGTCACCACTCCGGAGGGGGGCGAGCGCATCGTCCAGACCGCCATAGACGCCTTCGGGCGGGTGGACATTCTCATCAACAACGCGGGCATCCTGCGGGACAAGACTTTCGCGAATATGACGCCGGAGATGTGGGAGGCGGTGCTGGCGGTGCACCTGGACGGGGCGTACAACGTGACCCGTCCGGCGTTTCTGCGGATGCGGGAGCAGGGGTACGGGCGGATAGTGTTCACGACGTCGGCGGCGGGGCTGTTTGGGAACTTTGGGCAGACCAACTATAGTGCGGCGAAGATGGGGCTGGTGGGGCTGATGAACACGCTGAAGTTGGAGGGGGAGAGATATGGGATCAAGGTGAACACGGTGGCGCCGCTGGCGACGACGCGGCTGACGGAGGACGTCTTTCCGCCGGAGGTGCAGGAGCAGTTGAAGCCGGAGTTCGTCGTCCCCCTGGTCCTCTACCTCTGCTCGGACAAGTGCACCGACAGCGGGCTGATTCTGAACGCCGGGGGCGGGGTGTACGGCCGCGCGGCGGTCCTCTCCACCCCCGGCGTCCGCCTGGGCGACGGCGTCCCGACCGCCGAGGACATCCGCAAAAACTGGGCGCGGATAGACTCGCTGGAGGGGGCAAAACCCTATCCGAATGCGAACGCGCAGATACTGGAGATGCTGTCGCCGCCTGCGGTGGGGGCCCCGCCCGCGCCCGCTGCATCTGCGCCGTCGGCCACCCCCGCCCCATCCGCCGCGCCGTCCACCGTCGCCGATGTCTTCGCCCGGATGCCGGAGTTCTTCCGCCCGGAGAAGGCGGCGGGGGTGGACGTGGTCTTACAGTTCCGCATCTCCGGCCCCGGCGGCGGCGACTGGTACGTGGTGGTGAAGGACCAGACCTGCACCGTCTCGGCGGGGGCCCACGAGAAGCCGACGACGACGCTGAAGATGGCGGACGAGGACTTCCTGGCGCTGGTGGCGGGGAAGTTACCGGCGATGCAGGCCTTCACCAGCGGCAAGTTGAAGATAGAGGGCGACCTGATGAAGTCGCAGTTGGTGCAGAAGTTGTTCAGGTTCTGAAAAGTGAAACGTGACAGGAGGTCCGATGGCCACAGGAATCCGCGATAAAGTCGCCATTATCGGCATGGGGTGCACCCGATTCGGGGAGCGCTGGGATGTGGGGGCCGAAGACCTGATGGTGGAGGCCTTTGAGGAGGCGCTGGCCGACGCCGGGATTGACCGCAAGGAAATCCAGGCCGCCTGGCTGGGCACCTGCTTTGAGGAAATCAGCGTCGGCAAGAGTGCGCTCCCCCTCTCTATCAACCTGCGCCTGCCCCGCATCCCTGTCACGCGCGTGGAGAACTTCTGCGCCACCGGGACGGAGGCGTTCCGGGGCGCGGTATACGCGGTCGCGTCGGGCGCATGCGACATCGCGCTGGCCCTGGGGGTGGAGAAACTCAAAGACGTGGGCTACGGGGGACTCCCCAACCTGGGGGCCACGGCGGGGAGCCTCAACTGGCAGTGGATGCCCAACATCACCGCGCCGGGGGCCTTCGCCCAGTTGGCCACCGCCTACGCCGCCAAATACCGCATTCCGATGGAGGACCTGAAGCGGGCGATGGCCCACGTCTCCGTCAAGAGCCACGCCAACGGCTCCCTCAACCCCAAAGCCCACCTGCGCCGTCCTGTCACCGAGGACGAGGTGCTGAACGCGCCCATTGTCGCCTACCCGCTGGGCCTCTTTGACTGTTGCGGCGTCAGCGACGGTGCCGCCTGCGCGATTGTCACCACGCCGGAGATCGCGCGTGGGCTGGGCAAGAAGGACATCGTCACCGTCAAAGCGCTCCAGATTGCCCTCTCCAGCGGGGAGGAGATGGGATACAACGAGTGGGACGGGACGTACTTCATGACCACCGCCAAATGCAGCAAAGCGGCGTACCAGGAGGCTGGCATCACCGACCCCCGGCGGGAGATCAGCATGATGGAAGTCCACGATTGCTTCTCCATCACCGAACTGGTCACAATGGAGGACCTGCACATCTCCGAGCGGGGGAAGGCATGGAAGGACGTCCTGGACGGCTTCTTTGACCTGCGCGGCGGGGGGATTCCGTGCCAGCCCGATGGCGGCCTGAAGTGCTTTGGGCACCCCATCGGCGCCTCGGGCCTGCGGATGCTCTACGAGATGTACCTGCAACTGCTGGGGCGGGCCGGGGAGCGGCAGATTCCGAACCCCCGCTACGGCCTCACCCACAACCTGGGCGGCATGCCGCACATGAACATCTGCGCCATCACCATTGTGGGGTTGATGTAGCGCAAAAATGGGGGTTTGCGGCGAGCGGCTTTGCCGCCCGCCGCAAACCCCATTATCTCCCAATATGGAGACCGAACTCTTCACCCACCCCGAACTGAACCGCGAGGTCACGGCCATCGGCGGGCGCTACTTCTGGATGAAGGAAGGGCGGCTCCCCTTTGGGGGACGGGAAGTCCTCTACCTGGTGGGCTGTGCGGTTCTGGACACCACCTGCTGTGGGGTGGGGGGCTTCGGCTGTGCGCTGGTGCCGGGCTTTGTGGTGGAGTGGAAGAGCGCCGTCTCCCCGGACGGGCGGCCCGTCTCCCGCGTGGAGCGGATACGGGACGAGGCGACCCAGGCCGAAATCCGCCGCCTCCTCCGGGCGACCGAACCCGTCCACCAGGTCACCTTCCTGTAATTTCACGTTTCACGTTTCACTTTTCACTTTTCACGTTTCACGTTTTACGTTTCACGTTTTACGTTTCACGTTTTACGTTTCACATTTCACGTCTCACCATGCTCCAAACCCGCATCACCCAACTCTTCGGCATAGAATACCCCATCGTCGGCGGCTGCATGATGCACATCTCCGGCCCGGAGTTTGTCGCCGCCATCTCCAACGCGGGCGCGCTGGGCGTCCTGGCCTCGGCGATGTTCCCGGACCGGGAGTCCTTCCGGCAGGCCGTCCGCCGCACCCGCGCGCTGACCGACCGTCCCTTCGCGGTGAACCTCAGCCTTCATCCCGCCGTCCGTCCCATAGATAACCACATCTACGTGGACGTCATCCTGGAGGAGGGGGTTTCCATCGTGGAGACCAGCGGGCACCGACCGCCGGAGGACCTCTACGCCCGGCTGAAGGCCGCCGGGGTGACGGTGATGCACAAGTGCGTCAGCGTGCGGCATGCCCTCACCGCCCAGCGCCTGGGGGCCGACGCGGTGACCGTCTTCGGCTACGAAGGGGGCGGGCACATCGGCGAACTGGGGCTGACGACGATGGTGCTGGTCCCGCTGGCGGCGGACGCGCTGGAGGTGCCGGTTCTGGCCGCGGGCGGCATCGCCGACGGGCGCGGGCTGGCGGCCGCGCTGGCCCTGGGGGCCGAGGGCGTGGTCATCGGCACCCGTCTCCTGCTGACGGAGGAGTGCCCCATCCACCCGAACCTGAAGCGGGCGCTGGCGGAGGCCGCCGAGACGGACACCCGGCCCGTTCTGGGCTCCCTGAACAACCAGATGCGGGCCTGGGACAATGCCGCCGCCCGCAAACTGGCCGAACTGGAAGAGCGCGGCGCGTCCCTGGCGGAGATTCTGGCCGTTGTCGGCGGCCACATGACGCGCCGGATGTACGAGACCGGAGAGGTGGACGTGGGGGTGACGGCCTGCAGCCAGGCCATCGGCCTGATCCGGGAGGTCCGCCCGGTGGCGGAGGTGATTCGGGGGATGGCAGAAGAAGCGCAGGCTGTCCTGAGACGGCTGCTTTAAAGTGAAGATGAGGGCCGGGGCGGGCCATTGGCCCG
>JAPYWT010000475.1 GCA_028276215.1 Thermoflexus sp.
TCCGGCCGGGGGCCGGCGGGGCGCCCCCCCCGCCCCCCCCCCGGCCCTTTCCGTCGGAACGGATGGAGTGGGGGGTTAAATGGATACACTCACTGGAGGGGCAGCGGCTTTGCCGCCGCCCCCTCGGGTTCACAACAGCAGGGACACCCCCAGCCATGCCGCCAGGGCCAGGAAGACCAGCGCGGTGCCCAATTTGACCGCCGCCGTTCGCTTCTGGAGGAACATCCCCAACTGCATGGAGGTGGTGCCGAAGTAGGTGAGGGCGAAGACGACGCCCAGCGGCAGGATGAAGGCCAGGTTGTAGAGCAGGAGGTAGGCCACCGCGCGGGCCCGCAGCGCCGGCACGCTGACCACGAAGACGATGGTCGGCAGATAGAGTTGCCCCGTGCAGGCCAGTTCCAGCAGCGAGACCAGCAGCCCCGTGACAAAGGCCCCCAGAACGTAGGCCGACATCCGCTGTCCCCGCCGGACGACGGCGCGGGCCTGGTTCTTCAGACGATCCGGCAGGCGCAGCGTCATCTCCTCTATCCGCCCCTTCCGCGCTTTCAGGAAGTCCACGAAACTGAGCACCGCCAGCACCAGGCAGAAGAGGGCCGTCAGCCCGTAGAGCCAGCGGCCCGCCAGGGTCAGTGCGTTCCCCAGGAGGTCCAGGAGTTTGTAAAGCCCCAGCCCCACCGTCAGATAGGCCAGGAAGACGCCCGCGGTGAACGCCCCGCCCACGGCCAGGACCAGCCGTCCTTTATAGCCCCCGGCGGCCAGGTAGGCGATGAAGAAAATCAGAGTGGCGAACGCGCAGGGGTTCAACCCGTCCACCAGACCGGCCATGATGACGGTCAGCGGGCCCAGGGCGCGGAACCGTTCCACCAGCCCGGCCAGCCCGGTCTCCGGGTTGAAGTCCGCCCAGACTTTGGGGGCGCCGGTGGCGGCGTATTTCTCCACCAGCGCCTGGAGGTTCTGGGGGGTGATCTCTTTCTCCCCGATGAGGGCGTCGTCCCCGATGAAGAGGGCAGGGGTGTGGAGGTCCGTCCGCCCGGCCCGCTCCGCCAGCCACTGGGCCAGCGCGGCCTGCTCGTAGATGTTGAACTCCTCCACCACCAGTTGCGGGTAGCGCTGGCGGATGTAGCGGATGTCCGCCTCGGCGCGGCTGCACTCCTGGCAGCCGACCTGGTAGAAGTACGCGGCCCAGATGGGGGCCCGGGTTTCGCAGGCGGCGGCCTCTTCGGGAGAGCAGACGCCGATGCCCCCCGGCTCCACACCCATGCCGGGGCCTGCAGGCGGGCTGCTGACGCCGTTCAGCGCATCCTCCAGGCCGGGGATGGGTGGGAATCCCGCGCCGGTCTCCACCAGACACTTCTCCACCAGACAGGGCAACTGCTGCCGGACCTCGTCCTCCCCGATGAGAATCCGGTCGCCCACGACGATGGTGGGCAGGCCCCGCTTCTCCGGCGCGACCTGGAAGTACTCCTCCGTCCGCACCAGCAACTCGTAGGCAGTGGGGTCGCCGATTTCCAGGTAGCGGATGTCCAGGCGGCCCGGGTACTTCTCCTCCAGCGGCTTCAGGACTTCCTGCTCCACCGCCCGGCAGTGGGGACAGTCTACAGAATAGAAGTAGAGGATGTGGATGACGGGGCCGTCCGGTGCCGGGGTGGCCCCGGCCGGGCGCGCGAACAGGAAGAGCCAGCAGAGAAGCAGGACAACGATTGCGGGGCTGAGGGCATATCCTGCAGGGCTTCGCTGTTGAGCCCGACCGCCACGCCGTGAGCGGCTCGCCGCGTGGCGGTTTACCGTCGGGCGTGCGGTTTCGCCCGACGCTGAAGCGTCGGGCTG
The DNA here is from genome assembly GCA_028276215.1 of Thermoflexus sp. Lineage (GTDB taxonomy): Bacteria > Chloroflexota > Anaerolineae > B4-G1 > DUEL01 > SpSt-77. The sequence goes on from JAPYWT010000475.1 coordinate 1,828, forward strand.
AGTTTGCCCGACGCTAAAGCGTCGGGCTAATTTTGCGAAGCCCCTTCGGGGCTGATAGGGTAGCCCACAGGGCTTTGGTGTTGAGCCCGACGGTTCACCATTGGACGGAACAGGGCAGCCCGCAGGGCTTTGCTGCTGAGCCCGACGGTTTACCGTCGGGCGGAGATCCTCTGCCGTTAAGCCCAACGGTTTACCGTCGGGCGAAGATTGAGCATCGTAAAATGGCATCCTTCCCCTCATTTTCCGCCAGACTCTGTAGCACATTCCAGATGTGGGACTGTCGTCCCCTGGGCATGATGCAAGGCCTGATTCTGGACGTAGCGCACCACCCAATCCAGTTGACGTTCGCCAAAGGAAATCACGCCGTACTCTTTCTGCCAGGCAAATTCGCAATCGGTACAGATTACGTAATTCACGAAATGGGAACTGTTGCCCTTCACTTCGCCAATAAACCGGGCCAGTGCCAGTTGGGGAGGAACGGAAGCAACCAAATGGATATGGTCCGATGTTCCCCCCACTGCGTGGGCGATTCCCCCCATTTGCACTACTTTGGCAGCAATGGCTCTGTGCAGCCGATCCTCAAAATCGGGAGCAATAAGGGGCTCTCGCCCTTTAGTCGTCCAGACAAAATGATAAAACAACCGCCAGAAGGGCATGGGCTCCTTATACCAATTGCATTTGTTTCGGCCAGCGCTTCATTGCCCGGACGTAAACATCCGGGCTCATCAGATTTGCCCGACGCTAAAACATCGGGCTAAGTTTGCGAAGCCCCTTCGGGGCTGATAGGGTAGCCCGCAGGGCTTTGCTGTTGAGCCCGACGGTTTACCGTCGGGCGATTTGTGCTGCGGGCGTGCGGCGGCGGCCTTC
>JAPYWT010000049.1 GCA_028276215.1 Thermoflexus sp.
GTAGCAGAAGCTGTGGGTAAGGATCAAATTCAACTGAAAGTGACCGATACCGATCCCAAGCGTGCAGCTTCGATTGCAAATGCCTGGGCTCGTAGCTTAACTCAGCTCATTAACGCCTCTTTTTCATCTGCTTCCCTGGCTCAGACGCTGGCTCCCCAGGTCCAGAAAACCTACGAGTCATACCAGCAGGCCCAGGCTAAACTGGAACAAGCTTTGAAGGAGAGTCAGGTAGATGCTCTGCAGGCTCGCCTGAAAAGCAAACAAGATGAGCTGGCCAGTGTGCTGGCCAGCCTAGTTCGCACCCAGAAGGTGTTGGACGATCTGGCTACGCTTGAGAAGCAACTTTCAGGCCAATCTCCTGAGGCGACTCTTCCGTTGAACTACGGTCTGGCCTTAATCACCCTGCAACAGCGTGCCTTAACTGTGACCAGTGAATCTTTCACTGGTCAGATAGATAGTGCATCTTTACAGCAGCGTGTGTTGGCTTTGAACAATGAATCTTTCACTGTACAGGTAGATAGCGCTTCTTTTGCGAACTTCACCGTGGCGCAGGCGTTAGAGACTATCGCTGCAATGCGTACGGCTTTGCAAGGCCAGTTGCAATCTTTGCAGGAACAGCAGCGGCGCATAGAGCAGGAAATCCCCCAACTCCAGAGCGAATTCGCAAAGGCCAGCGCCGAACTGGATGAATTCTTCATCCAGCGCGACCAGGCTGCGAGCCTTTACAAGGCATTGCTCAGCCGTCAGCAACTGGTGCAGACGTTGCAAAGTAGTATCCAGGTGGCCCGTGTGAGCGTGCCGGCTGCGCCACCTTCAACTCCTTCTTCCCCTCGGGTTGGGATGAATGTGCTTCTTGCTGCTGCGATAGGGCTGTTGTTGAGCGTTGTCTGGGTATTGATAGAGAACTGGTGGAGAAACGATGTTACTGGCAAGCGGTAATCATTGCTTTGGTTGTCTGGATTGCAGCCCTTATGTGCATAGGCCCTTTTCCCGCAATGCCAGAAAATATTAGATTCCGAGACAAAATGCATTCCCGCCTTTCTGAAATGGTGATCCCAATTCATCAGATCGTTTTGCGCGCGGTGAGATCACGCCTGGGACAGGAGACCATCGGGAGCATGGGGCTGAAAATGGCATCGGCAGGGCTCGGCTTTCTGAGCACGGTGCTCCTGGCCCGGCTGCTGGAGCCTGCCGGATACGGGGTTTACGCCTATGTCTATGCCTGGATCAACGTACTTTCCGTGCTGACGCAATTCGGCCTGCCCACCCTGGTGGTCCGGGAGACGGCGCGGGGTATGGCGCAGGACCGCCCGGACCTGGTTCAGGGCGTCTGGCGCTGGGCGGGACGTATCACGGGGCTGCTTTCTCTGGCTCTGGCGGGAATCGGTGCCGTCCTGGCCTGGCTCCTCCAGGATTCCTTTGGGGGCGAGCGGTTGAGCACGTTTGCCTGGGCGATCTTGCTGGTGCCTCTGGTTGCCCTGGGGAATCTGCGAGGGGCGGCGCTGCGGGGGTTGCAGCGGGTAGTGGCCGGGCAGATGCCCGAGTTTCTGATCCAACCCGGACTTCTGGTGCTCTTCCTGGGAGGGGCTGCCTGGCTGCTGGGCCGTTCTCTCTCCGCAGCGGAGGCAATGGCGCTCAACGTGGCGGCAGCCGCCCTGGCCTTTGGATTCGGGGCGTGGATGCTCCGGCGGGCAACGCCCTCTTCGGTGCGAATTGCTCGACCCGAGTATGAGAGCCGGGCCTGGTGGCTGAGCGCATGGCCTCTGGCCTTCCTCGGCGGAATGAGCCTGATCAACAACCAGGCTTCCACTATTATCCTGGGATTTTTTGTGCCGGATGCCGCAATCGGCATTTACCGCGTCGCTGCCCAGATTTCTGTTCTGGCATCCTTTGGCCTCCAGGCGGTCAATATGGTGATGGCCCCTCGCTTTGCTGCGCTCTATGCCAAGGGGGATATGGTGAGATTGCAGCGCCTGGTGACCGCCAGTGCGCGGGTTGTTTTGGCCATAAATGTGGGGATCACTCTGGGGTACATTCTCCTGGGTCGGCTCTTTCTGCGGCTGGTCTTCGGGTCGGCCTACCTGGGGGCATACATCCCTCTGCTCATCTTGCTGGTGGGACAGGCGGTGAATTCCGCCGCCGGATCGGTGGGGATGCTCCTGAACATGACCCGATACGAGCGGGATGCGGCGAGAGGCCTGGCGGTATCTGCGATTCTGAACGTAGTGCTGAATCTGCTCCTGGTCCCTCTGCTGGGTGTTATCGGCGCCGCCATGGCGACCGCTGTCTCGCTCATCACATGGAATGTTCTTCTCTGGTGGGCGGTGCGCCAGAGGCTGGGAATCAATAGCCTGGCATTTGATTTTGGCGGGAGGAGGATCCTATGAGGTTGCCAAATTTTTTCATCATTGGTGCGCCTAAGTGTGGGACCACTTCGATAGTTGACTGGCTTAGCGAACATCCCAATGTGTATATGTCTCCCTTGAAAGAGCCGCGCTATTTTGATCGCGATCTGAGGATGCGTGCACGCATTTCTAAAGCGGCATATATGGATCTCTTCAGAAGGGCAGGAGAACAACATCTTGCAATCGGTGAGGCTACGGTTTGGTATCTGTATTCGCGCGAGGCGGTACCGAACATTGAACGGGAAATTCCGGGCGCTCGTTACATCGTCTTGGTCCGTAATCCCGTAGATATGGCTTATGCGTTGCATGAGCAGTTGAGCCTGAACGGTGCGGAACCTATCCGAAATTTTGGCAAGGCTTGGGAAATGAGTCCAATACGCAGGCGTGGTCAGGGAGTGCTTGGTGTGTTTCTATCTGAGCCACGGCTATTAGATTACCAATTAGTTTGCCGATTAGGCGATCAAGTAGAATATCTTTTTAGTCTGGTGCCAAGAGAACGGATATTGGTGCTGGTTCTGGATGATATCCGTGATAATCCTCGGCGCGAATACGTGAAGGTATTGGATTTCCTTGGTGTACCCGACGATGGTCGTGAGCATTTTCCCGTGCGAAACCCGGCCAAACAGGTACGGTCATATTTACTCCAAAATATTATAGCATTGGGAATGAAAGGAGAGCGTGTTGTAAAAGAAAGACTGGGATTGTCGCCTGTGAATTCCGCTTTCTTTAAAGCGCTGAACGCGTGGAACAAGGTAGCACGACCTCGTCCTCCCTTACCGGAAGAGTTAAGAGCACAAATGGAGGCTTACTTTGCTTCTGACGTTTTGAAACTCGGCCGACTTCTCGGTCGTGATTTCAGCTACTGGTTGGGGACCAATTCACCCGCCAAAGGGAAGAATGCATAGCAGGAGTTGGTACTCACAACATTGGAGACCGAAAGGATAGTCGTTTATGCCCAAATTGCCCAACTTTTTCATTATAGGTGCGCCTAAATGTGGTACCACGTCTCTGGCAACATGGTTAGCAGGGCATCCGAGCATATACTTATCACCCATTAAAGAACCATTTTATTTTTCAAAGGATATTGGTAATTACTGGCCTTACGGTTGGGATGCGTATGTACGGCTATTCAATGGCGCAGGACCCCGGCACAAGGCTATAGGGGAAGCATCTACTACTTACTTGTTTTCCAGGGTAGCGGTCCCATCCATTGAGGAAGTTGTGCCTGCGGCACGATACATCGTGATGGTGCGGAACCCGGTAGATATGGCTTATTCGTTGTACGAACAGCAGCTTCGGTCGTTTAACGAAAATGTGCAGGATTTTGGGCGGGCATGGAGGCTATCCCCAGAGCGCCGGGAAGGACTGCAAGTGCCGCCGGGTTGTAAAGACCCCATTTTGCTGGACTACCCGGCCTGGTGTAGGCTGGGGGAGCAGTTGGAACGGCTCTTCAGCATCGTCACGCATGAGCGGGTGCTGGTGCTGGTATTGGATGACGTTAAGGAAAACCCGCGCCGGGAATATCTGCGTGTATTGGAGTTCCTGGACGTTCCGGACGATGGGCGGCAGGAGTTCCCGGTGTTCAACCCGGCTCGCGCATGGAGATCTCCCCGCATAGGCCGGGTTATCCGTGCCCTGGCCAGATTTGTGGCCAAGAGCAAGCATATACAGGGGTGGCTCCCAAGGCGTAGTTTTGGATTTGTGCGACGCCTTGAGGCTTGGAACACTCAGTACCGGCCACGTCCTCCTTTGCCGGAGGACCTGCGAATGGAATTGGAAGCCTACTTTGCCGACGATGTGCGTAAGTTAGAAGAACTCCTGGAACGCAAGTTCCCATCTTGGCGTTCCGGTCCAAGGGTGGGGATATGAAAATTTCTTTGCGTAAACTGGAGCACCTGTGGCACACTTTTGCCTTCGTGCTCCTTTCCGGTGCCTTTATACCCCTGTGGCGGAAAATGTCCCTGGGCTACATTGATCCCGGCGAGGGCGACCCGGTGCAGCGATTGTTTCTGGGTGTAGCCTATCTGGGGGTAGGATTGCTCATCCTTCATCCGCGCCGTGCCTGGCGGGTGTCCCGACATGGCTGGCTCGTATGGGTGCTGTTGGGCTGGGCAATGCTCTCTACCTTCTGGTCAGCGGCTCCTGAAATTACCTTACTGCGAAGCCTGACGGCATTGCTTGGCGCGCTGTATGGCCTGCTGCTTGCGGTGCGTTACCGACCGGAAGAAGTGCTGCGCATGCTGGGCGCTGCCCTGGCCATCGTGATGGCGGCCAGCCTGATGGCCGTGATGGTTATACCGGAATGGGCCATCATGGGGCGTCCCCATGAAGGAGCATGGCAGGGAGTACTGTTTCACAAAAATGCTCTGGGACGGACGGCCGCGTTTGCATTGGCGGTTTTCTGGGTGCTGGCCCGCGCCGAGCGTTCGTATCGGTCCCTACTCTGGTGGGGAGGCATGGTGGCCGCAGCCATTCTGGTAGTCGGTTCACGTTCGGTGACAGGGCTTCTCTTAGCCCTGGCGTTGCCATTAAGCTGGTGGGGGGTGCAAACATGGCGAAAATTGCCTCGCCTCCTGCGCCCGGCTACCGGAGCACTCATCTCGGCCGTAGCCATACCTGGTTTTTTCGTATTGCCTGACATCCTGGAAAAGGTGTTGGGATTTTTCGGGCGGGACCTCACCCTGACGGGAAGGATTCCTCTCTGGCTTCTGCTCATTCCACTGGCCTTGGCGCGGCCGCTCCTGGGTTACGGCTATGGCGCCTTCTGGCTCGGTGAAAGCGGCCCTTCGGCGCTTATATGGGCCGTGACCTGGGACGCGCCCCATGCGCATAACGGCTACCTGGACATGTGGCTGGAGATTGGTCTGATGGGTGTAGCCATCGCCATTTTTATGCTTGTCCTGACCCTGGCCCGGTACGTAACTGCGGCCCTCCAGGCCAGGGAGAACCCAATCGTTCAGTTCAGCTTCTGGGTATCCATGCTAACCATCTTGGGAAATATGAGTGAAGCAGTACTTTTAGAAAGTGGATTGGGCAAGGCTTTGTACTGGGTTTTGTTTGCCTATATCTGCCTGGTGGAATTGAAACAGGATGCTTTTTCGGTTAAGCAGCCATGAACCATACAATTCTGGTCTACAGAAATCAGCCCCTTCCGATCTCTGAGACGTTTGTCTACAACCAGTGCTTCAGGCTGAAGCGTTACCAGGTCTATGTGCTCGGTTCCAAGTGGCCGCGGGGATCGGCCATTCCGCTGCCACCGGATCGGGTTCGGGTACTGAATACAGGGGGCCGGGATGGCCTATGGCGAGAATTCCGCTGTAAGGTGCTCGGTCAGATTTCTTCGGACATATTGCATTGGGCGCAGGCCTTGCAGCCGGTATTGCTTCATGCTCACTTTGGTCCCGATGGTGCCATCGCCATGCCGCTGGCAAAAGCGCTGGGAATTCCGCTTATCGTCAGTTTTCATGGAACAGATGCTACTATGAAAGATAGTTCCGTCTGGCGTCATTCCCATATGGCCCATCGGCTCTACCTGCTGCGCCGACGGAGGCTTGCGCAAGTGGCAAGCCGGGTGATTGTTCAATCCGACTTTCTGCGCAGGATTGTGATTGAGCGACACGGATTCCCGGAAGAAAAGGTGGTCATGATCCGGCATGGAGTTGACCTGGATTTGTTTCAGCCGCACGTTGCCCAACGGGAATGGGGCCATATCCTGTATGTGGGACGTTTAGTGGAGCGTAAGGGGCTACATTACCTGCTGGTGGCCCTGGGTAAGGTGAAGGAGCGGTTCCCAACGGTCCGGCTTACAGTGATTGGCGATGGACCGATGCGGGGTCGTTATGAGGCATTGGCCAGGCAAATTCTGGGGGACCGCTGTACGTTTTTGGGGGCGCAGCCTCAGCAGGTCGTGCGGGAGTACATGGCGAAGGCTTACGTGTTCTGTATGCCCAGCGTGACCATGCCTTCTGGTGAGGCGGAAACCCTGGGGATGGTGTTCCTGGAGGCCATGGCGATGCGGGTGCCGCCGGTGAGTTTTCGCAGCGGCGGCATACCCGAAGTTATCCTGCACGGTAAGACTGGCTTTCTGGCGGAGGAACGGGATGTAGACGGCCTGGCTCATTATCTGACATTGTTGCTGGAAAGTCTGGATTTGCGAAATCACATGGGTGAGGCTGGTCGCAGGTGGGTAGAGCAGGAGTTTAATCTTGAGATACAGAATGCAAAATTAGAATTATTGTACGATGAAGTGTGCGTAAACATTAGTCCTAAGAAGCCTCCCTTTCCGTTAGAAATGTTTCCAGGATGACTTCCTTAAGTTAGGAATAATGAACATATTCGCTTGAGTCTGCACCAACGCCCATCTTGATACCAGATGTAGGAGAAAAAAATATGACCTGGAAGAATTTGTTACGGAAACTTCCCGTCCCCTTAAGAACGCTACTAATACGATTTTTGCAACTTATTGTTAGAAAACAGAACGCAGAAATGTCGTACTGGCGTAAGCGCTTTATGGATGAGGGCGGTGTGTTTATGAATTCCCACTATGAGAGAATAATGTTAGCTATGGCCGGTGAAACCACCAGTGATTTTGTCCAGGGAAAAATAGTTGCTGACTTTGGGTGTGGCCCGCGGGGAAGTTTGAACTGGGCAGATGGCGCCTTAATAAGGATCGGAATTGATCTATTGGCAGACAAGTATGCAGATGAATTTACAAAGCATATCATCTTGCAGAATATGATTTGGGTCAAGTCAACAGAGAAGGTGATACCACTTCCCAGCGATTCAGTCGATATTTTGTTTACAATGAACGCACTAGATCATGTGCAATACTTTGACCAGATATGCAATGAACTTATCCGGGTTTTAAAACGAGGAGGGTTGTTCGTTGGGAGCATTAACATTGATGAACCACCTACGTTGACCGAACCTCAGCAACTTACCGAAGCCATTGTTTGGAAGCATTTGTTAAACAAGCTACAGGTGGAAAGATACATAGTTGCTGATAAGGTATCAGATAATGAGCGTTATGTAGAGCTTTTTAAACAAAGTCCAACTCGGACACCTGGGAAGCCTGGTGTCATCTGGGTGAGAGCAAGAAAGCCCTCATAATCATAATTATGGCAGTAAGCCGGGAGAGAAAATGACTCGCTCGTTGGTGTATCTTTCGGGCGCGCCTCGGGTATCCACACGATCGGATGCTGTTGCCAGTGGTCCTAGGTCTCATATATTAGGGGTGATCCATGCTTTTGAAAGTGTGGGGTGGAAGGTGGAACGATATATAGTTGGAGACAGGCTCCCGAAAAAATGGATATCGGGAGAAGATATCGAAATAGGTTTGCGGTCCAATATTTTCATCCGCCTCACTGCTGATGTAGCGCGATTGCTCTTTGGGATATATCATAGTTGGAAAGCCGCCAATTCTATTAAGCAGTGTGATTGGGCTTACGAACGTTTTGGTGCCTTTCAGGCAATGGGCTGGCAGTTTCAAAAAAGAGGGATTCCATGGATTTTAGAGACGAATGAGCTGTACTATATCAATGCTGACAAGGACAGACAAACAACTTCTTTTGTCAGTTTAATGAAACGTTGGGAGACATGGGCTTATCGTCAATGCGATGTCCTTGTATGTGTGAGCCGGTCGCTGGCGGAGTTGATTATTCGTGAAATCGGTATTCCACGAGAGAAAGTTTTGGTCATTCCCAATGGGGTGGACACGGCTCGCTTTAATCTCGAACTACACAAACCAAAACGCGTTTTTCAACATCCCACAATAGGTTTTGTTGGTCATCTATCTCCATGGCAGCGATTGGACCTGTTAATTGAGGCTCTAGCTGGTCTTCGTGGTGAGGGGGTGGATTTTAAATTAGTAGTAATCGGTGATGGCCCGATGCGTTCTCAATGGGAGGCTTTGGTTGAGCGTTTGGGTCAGATAGAGCAGGTGCGGTTTTTAGGGCGGGTTCCCTGGGATGATGTGCCTGCCTATATTTCCGGATTTGATCTGGGCTACACAGGACCGGTGCCTCTGGCATCGGGAGAAATGTATCTTTCACCACTAAAACTCTATGAGTATGCTGCGATGGGACGTCCCATTGTAGCTGCCGCTTATGCCGATGCACAACGTTTAATGGAAGATGGGGTGGCAGTCTATCTTTTCGAGCCCGGTAATCAAGAAGATCTCTGTCGTGCTTTACGGCAAGCCTACGCGGAACGGGACCTGTGGGTACAGAAGGGTATGCGCAGCCGGGCTATAATTGTTGAGAGGCATAGTTGGGAAGCGCGCGTGCGAGAACTGATTTCTTGTGTGGAGTCTATTCTTGAAGCAAAATATGGTACGCCTTACCCTGCTCGGCGTCACAGTTGACCCCTTGACGATCCCAGAATTGAACGAGCAGATTGCCAGAGCAGTTGCTCGTGGAGAGCAATGGATCATTGCCAATCACAATTTGCACAGTGTGTACCTTTATCATCGCAACCCGAAAATGCGTTCATTTTTCGCTAAAGCGCAGGTCATTCACATAGATGGGATGCCTTTGGTCTACTGGGCGCGGGTGCTGGGGTATCCGGTAACGAAACAGCACAGAGTCACTTACGTGGATTGGGTTCACCCGCTTATGGCTACGGCTGCAGCCGAGGGATGGCGGGTGTTCTACCTGGGGGGGAAGCCTGGGGTGGCAGCCCGGGCGGCGGAAAAGTTGCGGCGGCGATACCCGGGGCTGGTGCTCGAGACCCGGCACGGTTATTTCACACCGGAAGAAAATGACGCGGTGCTGGAAGAGATCGCTCGCTTTCAGCCCCATGTGCTGATGGTGGGGATGGGCATGCCGCGCCAGGAGCACTGGGTCCTGGATAACCTGGAGCGCATTTCGGCCAACGCCATTCTGACGGCAGGCGCCTGCTTTGATTACGTGGCTGGCGTCGTTCCAATGCCTCCCCGCTGGATGGGGCGCATGGGGTTAGAATGGCTCTACCGCTTGTGGAGTGAACCCCGTCGGCTGGCCCGACGCTATTTGCTGGAGCCCTGGTTTTTGGTCCCTTTAGTGATTACCGACCTTATAAACTACGCAAGGAGAAAGGATTGGTGAGGTATGAAACGAGCGATCTGTATTATATTGAGAGAATTCGGTAATTCGTACATTTAGGCAGGCATGTGGATAGCTAAGACTTTCATGCGCGAACCAGCGAGTTCGGGGCGCTGGAAGCGGTAAGCGGTCAATGCCACGCCTAACATGACACTGTACACTAAAGCCGTATGCTGATAAGCAGCAACCAGTCCACTCCAGCGTGCGGCTTCCAGGCCGAAGTAACGTTTCGCCCAGGCAAAGTGGCGTTCAATCACCATGCGGAATCTGGCATGAAACCGCCATTGGCGAATGAAAGGCAAAGTGGCTAAAGCGGTTTTACCTTTTTTGCGCAAGTTGTAGTCAATCATGAAACCTGCATGTAAAACGACACGGATGTAATTCAAGAGCGCATAAGTAACTCACCTTACGCAGATTTGAGTAAAATTGGTGTATGAAAAACGGCAAACTCCTGGACTTGTACAGCGACTATCTGATAAGCGCCTTTGGGCAAACCACAGCGACCGGGCTGTCCTCCCTGTTGGATGGTGAAGTCAGCCATGATCAAATCCAACGGTTTCTGGCAAGTGAAGAACAGACCTCGGCGGATTTGTGGCGGATAGTCAAACCACATGTGCGCGAAATTGAAAGCGAAGACGGGGTTGTCATTGTGGATGATAGTATCGCCGAGAAACCATACACAGATGAG